>WTKN01000032.1 GCA_011524395.1 Moorena sp. SS36440bin_2 | reverse complement strand
ATAGTACTTTAGTACTATATTAAGCTATCCACTGTGCCAGTTGCGTAAGTCCTGTCTCTTTTAGAGCATCAAAGGGTCGGTTTGAAAGCTTAAAATTTTCCGAAAGTATAGTATGAAGTTTGATTTCACTTTCTGCTGCCTTTCTCAACTGTTTACGAAACTCGAACACAAAAACCGTTGAAACAACTGCCGCCAATACCCACCCACCAGTAAACGCTACCTGCATTAAAGACCGGTTACGAGTGATTTGCTGATTTTTAATGCTAGCCTCAATATACTCCTCGGCCAGCCCATTCAACATGCCCAACTTGCCATGCTCGTTTAAATACTCCTGGGCTTCTACTAACCTCCCCCCTTGCAAGAGTACACCGGCATCATCACGTCTCTTTCCCTTCTGCTGCCATTCTTCTGCCGCCGCTTCCAGCTTGCGTTCGATCACCATTGCTTCTGTGTAAGTCTGCTTCCACTCCAGCAACTTTCCCCAGTGGCGAATCAAAGCTTCATGAACTACATCCAAAACCACATCCTGGGAATTTTCTTGATGACTTCTGGTAATCAAGCGGTTCTCTGAACTGGCTAAGGTCTGGCTAACACCATCGAGCAGTTCTAAACTGTGGTGAGAATTGACTAATTCCCCCAGGCGTACTCGTCTACGGGTATCGAGAGTATCTCCCACTTGAGTTAATTCCAAGAACAAACGCCTAGCCACACTTTGTTCTTCCGCTGAGAGACTATCAAATACCTGATTGGCTCTCTTTTCCAGAGTTCCCTCAATTCCCCCTAACTGTTGATAAGTCTTTAAGTATAAAAACTTCTGCTGTCTTGACTGTTTCCATAATTCGGTCAGAGTATATTGGAGCAGGGGCAGGCTGCCTGGATAATCTTCTACATCGTTAATCAGTTGCTGTTTTAATCTGCCCTCAATTCCTAATCCTACTAATTCCGCCGGTAGTGCGATCGCTTCTTCAATTTCCTGACGGTTCAACTGGTCAACATTGATGTATGGTCTATTGATCTTTTCCACTAATTGAGGATAGTCTCGCAACCGCCCCCGAAAGTCAGAGCGCATGGCGATTAACACAATTAGATTGTCTTTCTGCTCTAATAATTCAATTAAACTGTTAAAGAATTCCAGCCGTTGGTCAGCTTGACTCATAGTGAAGCACTCTTCAAACTGGTCAATAATCATGACCACCGGAGTTTTACTAGAATTCTCTGGCTGGGCGTTGCTGAGGGGAAAGCCCCCTAAATCCCCCAGCGAGGGATTGCTCGCTGGGGGACTTTGAAAGTTTTGTTCCCCCCAGCGAGGGATTGCTCGCTGGGGGGCTAGGGGGGCAGAATCATCACCATAATCAGCCACACCCTCTTCGTTTTTCTCTAAAAGCTTCCCCTTCTCCAGCACCTCCTGTAACCTTTGCTTTGGTGTTTTTTGAGGAGTAAAAGGTTCCAGATAATGCCAGCGATCGCTTCCAACAATTGCCTGACCTAACTTCAGCTGATACAATAATCCCGCCCTGAGTAAGGAAGACTTGCCACTACCGGAAGCCCCTAACACTACTAGCAGACGGTCTTTATTTCTAACTCGCTCAATTAACTGCTGGGTCAACTGAGAACGACCGTGAAACACCAGAGCATCCTCTGGTTTAGCCGTAAAATATGACAGAGACCGGTAGGGGCACTTATCCTGAAAGCTCAGTTTCGGAAACTGGGTAGTCAGTAGAATGGCTTGGTTTGAGTTAGCGATTAAAGGACGTTGTCCAGTCCTTGACATCCGCTGCTCAATAAACTCCGCCAAATTATGACTATTCACAATACCATCCGGATGATTTTCCGGATTCAATCCTGCCAGTAACTCCCTGGTAAATACTCCTTGTTCATGGCTAATCTCTACTCCCGGTTCAAAGGAACGAGTAGCAGTAATCAAGCAGTAAGCTTTATCAGTTGGGATAAATGGGAGCAAGCTTAGTAACTCGCCACTGTAGCAACAATCTAACCAAATCACTACCTGTTTGACTGGGCTAGTTGCGATTTGCTCACCCAACTCCCGCAGAGGATAGCCATAAATTCCCACATCAGGAAAGGCATCACTAGTGACTAAGAAAACGTCCTCAATACCATCCACCTCTTGTCTACAGCCATGGCCTGAAAAGAAGAATAGGCCGGTTTCTGGGGGTTGGTTGAGAGATGGAGGATTAAACAGATTAGCGACTGCTGACCTTAATTCCTCTAATTTGACGATTCCTCTGTTCGGTACTCCTCCTGCTCCTTTTTGGGTCAACCCCATCGGTAAGTCCTGAATCCGAAAGGGTTCATAGCCATACTGCTCTAATCGTTGAGCGACATTTTTACCGTCTAATCCAGCAACGGTCAGGTCGTTAAAGTTAGTGTATTCTGGATAACGGTTAATGCCAACGATTAGGGCTTCCCATTCCGGTGTCATTGGAGAGAGGTTGTGACATTTTCATTAGGGTAACATAGCTATAGCAGTTGTCAATTGGGTCAAATACTTAAACCCTTGGGGTTAATGGGAGCAGTCGGTGACACAAGCAGGTACTCCTTTTCCTACCTGGGTGGGGCAGCGTTGGTAGGCACTGCCCACCCTAGGATTAATGACAATGGTGCAAGATCTCAGTTTATTCCGCTACTTTTTTTCGCAAGACACCATACAGCTCTTGAAGTTTTCCTGGCTGGGGTTGCGGACGCTCTTCTTGAAACTCTTTGCATCACAGCCATCGGTCTCGAAGACATAATCTTCAAGGACTGGGAAAATGTTGTCCGATACCATCGCTGTCGATGTCCGCAGGGTATGTCCAACAAGCGGGCCGATTTCAACCTCGAAAAATCCATTTTTGCCGAGGATGACAACCTCATAAAAATTTTCCTGTTCCTCAAAGTTTCTCACGATATCTATCTCGTCAGATACCTCCTTGAATTCCAGATCTCCAGTTGCTGTTTTGAGGACGCATCCTCCGTTACATTCGTAATCACCATTGATTTTGATTCCATCGATGCAAACATTGTCCGCACTAGCATTAAGACCCCTGGTCTGAAAACCTCCGAGCACGAGGATGGCTACGAGTGTGGCGAGGAACAGCAACCTCAAACATTGATAAAAAGATTGATAACGACTTACTGTGTTCATTATTTGACCTCAGTATTATGTTGATTATTCTGCTAAGAGAATAATAATTGAGAATGGCTTTGTTCCATGAATGATTAAGGTTGACACTCCCCACTGATAGAATCAGGGGGATTCTTGGTTCAACGAGGTTACTTGCTTTTCCAGGCCGGAACCAAGAAAAGTAGAGGCATCCTCTCCCCAAGCGTTGCTTAAAGTTCCGGTGTGTCCCACCGTACTTAAGGCTCTCGTTAAGATATTTCTGGCGGCGTTGTGATCCCTGTCTAGCTGGCAACCACACTTGCAGGCATGAGTCCTAGTTGATAGTGACTTTTTCACAACTTCACCACAACTGGAGCAATTTTGACTTGTATAAGCAGGATTAACTGCAATAGTTATCCGACCAAACTTTTGACCAAAATACTCCAACCATTCTCTAAACTGATACCAACCAGCATCATTAATAGACTTGGCAATACAATGATTCTTTACCAGGTTTCTAACTCTCAAATCTTGCCTTACGGCACGCTACGCGAACGTAAGCGACCAGGTCGTTAGACCGGATTACGCAACGCGCCGGAGATGAAACCTTAGAAGAGTGCAGCCTTACAACAAAATCTGTCACATGCAGATGCATAGCCTACCAACTTGCTTTGGCTGCACTCTTCTTGCGGTAACTTCGTTCCCAGTCTCTTGGCATGTTCACTACGCTGCCTACTTATTTTGAGGTGTGTCCTGCCTAGCTTATTAATTGCGCGTCTTAGGTTAGCAGAGCCTTTCTTTTTCCGGGAAACCCGACGCTGATAAAATTTCAGACGTCTTTCGCTTTTGCGATAGAACCTTGGATTTGGTTCTGAATACCCGTCTGAGTCCGTATAAAATTCTTTCAGCCCTACGTCCAAACCAACAGTAAAGCCGGTAGCTTCTAGTTGTTCGTGATTGTCTAATTTGATACAGAATTGAACGTAATAACCATCCGCCCTTTGGATTATTCTGACCCGCTTGATCAGTTTTTGGTCGAAACGCCATAAGTCCCAAGTGCCTTTGAGTTTAACCTTCCCAATACCTTTCTTGTCGGTAAACTTAATGAATTTTTTGTCGGGCGACAATTTCCAACCCGATTGCTTATACTCAACTGACCGAGAATGTTTTTTGAAACGGGGATAGCCTTTCTTGCCAGGGGTCTTTTTCTTACAATTATCGTAAAACCTTTTTATCGCCCGTTCTACGTTCTCTACTGAAGCTTGGCAAGCATGACTATTAAGGTCTTTGACAAACTTGAAATCTTCGCGTATTTGGGTGTTGTAACGGTACAATTCTTTTTTGCCCACCCCACGATTGTCCATCCAATACCGAAGTACTTTATTTCGGACAAACCGGGCTGTCCTGATCGCCTCAATTATCGCGATTTCTTGAGATTTATTAAGAACTGCTTTGAACTCCATTACAAGCACCACTATCACCTCCTTAGTTTGCTGGCTTTACTTACTATTATAGTCGAATTAAGTAATCAAAAGTCCCATGGACAGTTAGGGAATAAATTCCTGTTCGGGCTAACCCCATAAATGGAATTTAGGGGCTTGCGCCCTCAGGATTTTCGGTCAAAATGCTCCTGGTAAATTCAGCAATGAACTGATCGTACTCATGGAACGCGATCGCTATGTCACGCTAATTGGGGTGATCTGCCTCGTTTCCCTGTCTTTTGCGGATTCCACCATCCCTCAAGTACCTCCTCATCAATCGGTGAAGGTCAAACTTCCTCGGTTTTTTAGGCCTGTGTTGTACTGACCTTAATTCCTCTAATTTTACTATTCCTCTGTTCGGTACTCCTCCTGCCCCTTTTTGGGTCAACCCAAGGGGTAAGTCCTGAATCCGAAACGGTTGATAGCCATACTGGTCTAATCGTTGAGCGACATTTTTACCGTCTAATCCAGCAACGGTCAGGTCGTTAAAGTTAGTGTATTCTGGATAACGGTTAATGCCAACGATTAGGGCTTCCCATTCCGGTGTCATTGGAGAGAGGTTGTGAGATTTTCATTAGGGTAACATAGCTATAGCAGCTCAAGGGGTGACAACAAAGCTCAAACCTAGGCAGGTTCTAGGTTTTAGGTTTAATGAGCGCGACTCGTGTTGTTGTATTTTCCAGCAGTTGAAGCAATTTTAACCAATCCAACTGCATAGATAGTTTTAATCAATCCATCCCGCTTGGGCAATCTTACCTAAAACCTAACCCCATTAACAAACACCCCTGTAAGATTTTAAAGAGCGCTTGTCACCCCCTGAGGTCAAATCTTAAGCCCTTGGGGTTAATGGGAGTAGTCACTGACCATGGTTACTCTCCGACAAAAGAGAATTCATAATGGAATGACAAGTTTTTGGTCAGGATGAGCCACACTATGAAGGAACCTACCAACCTCACACAACAAATCAAGGTTAAGGTAGAAGATGACCGCACAGGTATGTCGGTGGAAACCCTTAAGCGAGCCTTTGCTGATAATCTTTATTATATCCAGGGCAAAAATCAGTTTTTGGCTACACCCTACGATTACTATATGGCTCTGGCTTATACGGTAAGAGACCGGCTACTTCAGCGGTGGATTCAAACCTTAGAAACCTATACTCGAAAAAATACTAAGACGGTATATTACCTGTCAGCAGAGTTTTTGATGGGTCGCCAGCTTACTAACAATTTGCTGAACTTGGGAATATATGATCGGCTCAGCCAAGCTCTCCACGAATCTGGTCTGGAGCTAGATGACCTGAAAATCCTGGAAGCTGAGCCTGGTTTAGGGAATGGCGGTTTAGGACGCTTGGCTGCTTGTTTCCTGGACTCCCTGGCAACCTTAGAAATTCCTGCTGTTGGGTATGGCATCCGTTATGAATTCGGCATCTTTGACCAGCGGATCATTGACGGTGCTCAAGTTGAACGTCCTGACAAGTGGCTACGGTTCGGCAACCCTTGGGAAATCCGACGCCCAGAATTAACGGTTGAGGTGAATTTCGGGGGTAACACAGAATCCTACAAAGATGAGGAAGGGCGGTATCGGGTACGTTGGGTTCCGGAGTGGCAGGTTTTGGGTACTCCCTACGATATACCAGTGCCTGGTTACAAGAAAAATACGGTCAATACCCTGCGTTTGTGGCGTGCTGGTGCCAGTGAAGAATTTGATTTTCAGGTATTCGACAGTGGCGACTATACCGGTTCTGTTACTGAAAAGATCTATTCTGAGAATATCTCGAAAGTTCTTTATCCCAATGATAATACTTCCCAAGGGAAGCAACTACGGCTGGAGCAGCAGTATTTCTTTGTTAGCTGTTCTCTTCAGGATATTATTAATAATTATCGACGAACTAATAGTAATTTTGACCTGTTCCATGAAAAAATTGCGATTCAGCTGAATGATACTCACCCATCGATTGGGGTGGCGGAGCTGATGCGGTTGTTCTTGGATAAGTACAAATTGAGCTGGAATCGAGCTTGGTATATTACTAAGAATACTTTTGGTTATACTAATCATACTTTGCTAGCAGAGGCTTTGGAACGCTGGCCCGTTAGCCTATTTGAGAGACTCTTACCGAGGCACTTAGAGATTATCTATGAAATCAACCGTCGCTTCTTGGATGATTTGCGTGTCAAGTATCCAGGTGATAATGACCGGCTTAGACGAATGTCCTTGATTGAAGAAGGACCTGACAAGTCTGTGCGCATGGCTCATTTAGCCTGCGTAGGTAGCCATGCTATTAATGGGGTGGCCGAACTGCATACGGAATTGCTGAAGAAGGATGTGCTCCGAGATTTCTATGAATTGTGGCCAAATAAATTTATTAATATGACCAATGGGGTTACACCCCGTCGGTGGCTATTGCTGAGTAATCCTCAATTGTCGGAACTGATGATTGAGAAAATTGGGGAGGGTTGGGTTACTGATCTAGACCAGCTCAAACAGTTAGAGCAGTTTGTTACTGATGCTGAGTTTTGCGATCGCTGGCGCAAGATTAAGCAGCTTCACAAGCAAAACCTGGCGGATTATATTCTGCTGCACAACAATATTAACGTTGATCCTAATTCCCTGTTTGATGTTCAAGTCAAGCGGATTCACGAGTACAAGCGTCAGTTGTTGAATGTACTCCATATCATTACTCTCTACAACCAGATCAAGGAGAATCCCTCGATCGATATCTTGCCCCGAACCTTTATTTTCGCTGGCAAAGCAGCACCAGGTTACTACATGGCTAAACTGGTGATTAAGTTGATCAACTCAGTAGCAGAGATTATTAATGATGACCCTGATGTAAGCGATCGCATAAAAGTAGTTTTCTTAGAAGGCTTCTCGGTTTCCCTCGGAGAGCAGGTTTACCCAGCAGCCGACCTTTCAGAGCAAATTTCCACTGCTGGCAAGGAAGCCTCTGGAACTGGCAATATGAAATTTGCCATGAATGGAGCGTTAACCATTGGTACCTTGGATGGTGCTAATATTGAAATCCGAGAAGAAGCAGGAGCAGACAACTTTTTCCTGTTTGGTTTAACTACTGAGGAAGTATACGCTCTCAAAGCTGGGGGATATAACCCACAGGATTACTACTACAACAATAAAGAGCTCAAGCAGGTAGTGGATCAAATTGGCTCTAGGTACTTCTATCCCCGCAATCCTAACCTGTTTAAGCCACTGGTGGATTCCCTACTCTACGGCGATGAGTACCTGCTTTTGGCAGACTACCAGTCCTATGTCAATACCCAGAAGCAAGTAAGCCAAGCCTATCGGGATCAGGATCACTGGACTCGCATTTCGATTCTTAATGCAGCGAATATGGGCAAATTCTCTTCAGACCGCACGATTCGGGAGTATTGTCAGGAAATTTGGAATGTTGAGCCGATTTCCGTTGACCTAGACGAGTACGACCAGAACTCTGCTGGGTTGAAGCGACTCAGTGAACTACCTTAATTAGGGAAGTGTATAGTCGTTTCTTGGTGATATTTGGTGATATCCACTTTCAAGGTGGGTATTATTTGAGTAGAAACTAATAGCGGCCACATCAGCTAATTACACTAGTCACTAGTCAGGGGCGAAATTTGAAGAAGGTGGATTTACCGCTACTTCCCTATCTCCCCACACTCCCCCGGGAGCATGTCACCTTTGTAATTTTTAATTAGGTAAATAGATCCCCCCTAGCCCCCCTTAGAAAAGGGGGGAATTAGATTAAAAATCCCCCCTTATTAAGGGATCTGAATCAGGGATTAATAAAATTGACATGCTCCCCCCTATTGCTAGCTTGCCTATTGCCTATTGCCTCTTGTTTGTTGTCTATTCTCCCTAGAAATCAAATGAAATTACCGACTTTTTTAATTATAGGTGTGCAGAAGGCAGGAACAACTTCTATTTATAACTACTTAACGCAACACCCTCAAGTTTATATGAGTCCGGTTAAGGAAACCAATTTTTTAGAGAAAGATTGGGAAACGTTATCGCCAGACCTAGTAACTCCTAACGAAAATCGAATTGATACCTTGGAAAAATATTGTAAACTTTTCCAAGATGTTAAGGATGAAATAGCGATTGGAGAAGCATCGCCTAACTATTTGTTTCATTATAAATCATCGTCTGAGCTAATATTGCGTTATTTGCCCGATGTTAAACTGATTGCTATTCTCCGAAATCCCGTAGACCGAGCTTATTCGGATTATTTAATGCACGTTCGGGAAGCGACGGATGTAGCGGGTAAGGTTCAACCCTTATCGGAACAGATTAAGTTTCGCTCTCAGGGGTCGTTTACCCTAAAAAAAGGACTGTATACTGATCAATTGACGCATTTTTTAGAAACGTTTAATCCAGATAAAATTAAAGTTTATCTGTACGATGATTTATGTAAAACTCCCGTGGCTTTGATCCAGGATATGTATCGATTCATTGGAGTAGATGAAACGTTTATCCCGGATGTATCGAAAAAAGCTCAAGTGGCTCAAGTTCCTAAAGTAAAATTGGTTAATGATCTGTTGCGGAAACAAAATCCCTTCAGAACTATGGTGGCTTCTGGACTAAAGTACATTCTGCCAGTGGAAGTGAGGCAAACTGTTCGTTCAGCCCTAATCAACATGAACTCAACTGATAATAAAAAAGCTGCTCTTTCTAAAGAAGAACGGCAAGAGTTGCTGGAATTTTATCGTGATGATATCCTGAAACTCCAAGATTTGATTCAACGAGACCTTTCGGTTTGGTTGGCTGTTTGAGTGCCTAGACCAAAATAGAGTGGGCGATACTGGGTTCGAACCAGTGACCTCTGACCTGTGAAGGAAGCGCGCTACCACTGTGCTAATCGCCCATAGTTTTATAGTCACTAGCTTCCTAGTGTACTATAAATTACCATCACTTGATCTGTTAGACCTCAGCTCACCTTAAAGTCAGAAATTGTCTCAATCCATACCCGTGCTCCACAGTGTAGGGGTTCATCTGGGCGATACATCACCCGACAGGGGCCATTGACTTCGACCGTATGACCGTAAGTGTTTTTAGACCCGCGTTTTACGGTAATCACGGGGTTGCGTTCGCCAGTTTTGTGATTTTGGCGAATAACTTTTTGATTAACGTGGATCACAGCTTTAGTGTAATTTGTGCGCTTTGACCAATTCCGCTTTGGTCCGCGAGTACCAGGGGTGACCACTGGCATGCCATCAAATAAAGGAATTACCCAAGTTCTACCGACCTTATAAGCACCTTTGACTCTGCCCTTGCTCAACAGGAAACGGACGCGAGTGGCAGAGATACCAAGTAATTCAGCGGCTTGTGCGGTAGAAATCATCATGGCAGTAAAACCATTGCTTTAACGATATTGTTATATTAACACAATTATTAGACTTTGTGGCAGTTGTCGGGAACAGCGGATCTGGGAACAGCGGATCTGGGAACAGCGATGCAGCGCGGTCTTGGGGAGGCAGTGCGGTCTTGGGGGTTCCCCCGGAGACGAAACCTGATTACGTTGAGCCTTTATGGTTGGTAGGCTATGCAAAAAAGGGGTAAAACTTATTGATTAAGGCGAGCCTGTCTTACGGTAACTTCTAACCATGAGCAACTGCCGTGGTTTCCCCCACTCGCGCTTTGCATCAAGACGGGAACAGTGGACAAGAATTGACGTAAACATGATCAGAAAAATACTTTTGCAAGAGGTCTAAAAGATGCAAGAGGTAGGAAGTGTGGGAGGGGTGGGGAGTGGGGTTAAAAAAAACTATTGCATTGTCGCAAGTTAGTCTTGAGTCTTGATTAGTGCTGTTGAGTTTTCTAGTAATAAGGTACATCTAACTTTTCTTCCCTACTCCCTACTCCCTACTCCCAGATCCGCTGTTCCCTGTTCCCAGATCCGCTGTTCCCTCAACAAAAAAAATTCGGTCAAGTTCTGGTTAATTCCAATCCTTGACCGAATTATTTCTTGTAATAGTCAAGAGCCCTAGGATTCTTGACTATGTGTTCACCAAATCAACAACATACTAACTTAGGTTTTAGACGTCGTACTTTCTCCTGAATTTTGATTAGTGGCCAGGGAGCCCAATCCCTGGCAACTTGCTATCTTAATCTGCCAATAAATGTCGAATCAATATACTGATCACCTCACCAGAATTTCCGACAGGTTGAGGAGTGCTCCACTCATGAACTTGGGCGTAGCCACGGCTATAAAGATTATAGATTGTGACCCGCAGGGTTTTGGGAGAACCGATCAATATATGTTTGATTTGCTCCCGTCCTGGCTGGGGTTTGCTAGATAATTCCGGGAGATTAGGATTGTTGGGATTATATTCAAAATTTGGAAGAAAGTTTTCGATGTCCATAATGTTTTTTGTTGTTGTCTTAGTGACATTTTTATGGTAATAAATAATTATTTATTTTGTCAAGTCTTTTTCAATAAAAGTTTTAATAGTTTTTATTTTTGTGGTATATATAAAAACTATGATTTTGTTTCTTAATTTTGTATTAGCGATCGCGTAGCGGATCCTGCCGATCATCTCGTAGCGTAGCCTAAGTAAAATTCCATAGCGCCTATTTCATATAGCAATTCTACGACTTATGAGGTACACAATGTCGGGATTTTAGGGAACAGGGAACAGCGATGCAGCGCGGTCTTGGGGGAAACCCCCACTCGCGCTTTGCATCAAGACGGGAACAGGGAAGACATAAGAAGGAATAGGGATAGCCTGCATTACAACAGGGAATCAACGTCAAAGAATACTGTACCTCATGAGTCCTATAAACGCTATAGCATCGCATTTTTTAATAAATTCTAAATTCTAAATTCTAAATTCTAAATTCTAAATTCTAAATTCTATCGTTTATCATAATAGTAGTGAGCTGCACAGGATTTTTTCCCGATTCCCCATTCCCGATTCCCTACTCCCTACTCCCTACTCCCTACTCCCTGCTCCCTGCTCCTTGCTCCCTAAATTGCTATAATTAATAGCATCGGACATAATTACCTATAAATTATGGAACCATTCTCCTTCTTGGCTGGTTTGGAACTATCGAAAATAGCATCACCGTTGTTAGGTACTGTTGCGGGAGAAGCAGGTAAGCGTATCATTAAATCTCTGAAAAAAAGCGATGTAGAGAAGGCAATCAAAGCTGGTGAAGACGCAGTTAAGGAATGGGAAAAACAACTGGAACCGAGCCAACTATTATTTTTTCATGCTCCGCCGGATGGATTGAATGGAGTTAATCGCTTTTTGGGGGGCTATTTTACTAATGCAGCAGTTTTAGCGGAATTACAGAAACCTTTGATTAATCATGGTAAGCCTGATCTGGAGATTTTAATCAGGGTATTTATACAAGAAGCAGAAACGAATAACATTCAACTAAATCAAGACAGTCTCAAGCCTTGGATAGAAACATTTATTAATGCTTATTTTGAGCAGACGGTTACTTATATAAAATTTCAGGTAGCTAAACAGGATTATTGTTATCAGTTAGCTAACTGGTTTGATGATGTCAAGTTTGCTGGCATTGCTGTGCCTGGGCAAGAGGTAGAAAAATCGGAGAAGTTAGCCCAAATTTTTGTAATGCCCGATGTGGTGGAAGAGGTATCAACTGCTGGCGCTTGGGAGAGGGAGCTGTTAGTAGGAGAAAGTCGGGAAAAACTGGAAAGAGCACTGTTGGAAAAGACGACTGGTAGGAAATTCTTGGCTCAGCAGCTATTGAGCCAAAGTCAGTCGAGACGAGTGGTGATATTGGGTGCGCCTGGCTCGGGAAAAACCACGTTGATGAGTTATTTTGCAGTAATGTTGGCTGAGAGCAAGGCTGAGGTGTTGGGATTAGATGGTGATACGGATTGGTTACCGATTTTAATCAGGATGCGAGATTTTGGGATAAATCTCGATAAAAATCTGATCGACTATGCCCGTGGGTTTGCCGAAAACACCATGTCAGTGCAACGGTTACCAGTGGGATTTTTTGAGCATTGGTTGTCTGATGGTAGAGCCTTGATATTGCTGGATGGTTTGGATGAAGTAGCAGATGAGGCTAAACGCAATGATGTAGTCAGGCGCATCGAGAATTTTTTGGGACAGTTTGACAGAAATCGCGCTATTATTACCTCTCGACCGGCTGGTTATCGGCGCGACTTTTTCCGCACTGAGGACTTTCCCCACTATCAAATTGAACCCTTTGATGATAGCAAGATTTCCGCTTTTATTGATAACTGGTATAACAGTCGCTTTCAAGACCAAGCAGAAGCCGCAAGGCGCAAGGAAAGTTTACGAAAGGCGCTGGATGATAATGACCGGATTAAGCTATTGGCACGAAATCCGTTATTGTTGACAATTATTGCATTGATTCATCGGTATCAAGTTGTATTGCCAAAGGAACGCTATAAGCTTTATGACAAAGCAGTGGAAACCTTGTTAACCTCTTGGGATGCTAATAAAGAGTTAAGTAGTGATAAGTGGTTGACCTATTTGAGTTTGGATGATTTACGCCGATTGATGGAATGGTTGGCCTATTGGATTCATACTCAGGGAAATGCTGAAGATAGCGATAGTGGCACGCTGATTGATCAAGATGATTTGATTCAGCAATTGGCTGAGCAGATTAAAACCTTGAAGCAGGTAGATTTGTATAAAGCCAAGCAAGAGGCAAAACGGTTTGTGGAGTTGATTCGCAAGCGCACTGGTTTGTTGAATGAGCAAGGGCAAGATTGTTATGGTTTTGTTCATAAGACGTTTCAAGAATATTTGTGTGCTCAAGAGATTAACTATCAAGCCGAGAATGAATATGATTTTGGAATTATTTTGAATCATATTCAGGACCATTTACATGACTCTCACTGGCACGAAGTGTTACTATTGCTGATAGCACAACAAAAACCGAAAAATGCAGCGAAGGCAATTCGGGCAGTTTTAACGAATAAGAGTAACTATGAGCAGTGGTTACATCGGGATTTGTTGTTTGCTGGTAGTTGTTTGGCAGAAGACCCGAAAAATTTACGGAGTACTGATAGTGGTTTAGTGGAAGATATTTTGGAGCGGTTGGTTGAGTTTGAGATTAAAGAGCGCGTTGGTAATAAGATTCGCGAGCAGGTTTTTCAGATAATTTGTAGTTTGTATGAAACGGATTTTGATAAACGGGTATTGGAATTGTTGAAGCAGGAATCCCATCGAATTGATGACATACGATTGCTGAACTATCGACACGAGTTAGGGGAAAAATATCAAGTCATTACAATATTGTTGACACGACTAAAGGATGATAAGTCTAATGTGCGTAGGAGGGCAGCCAAAACCTTGGGCAATGTGGGCAACAACTCAGAAGACGTAGTCAGCGCTCTACGAGCACTGCTTCAGAATGATGAGCCTTTTGTGCGTGAGAATGCAGCCAATGCCTTGGGCAGATTGGGCCACAGCTCAGAAACTGTAATCAACGCCTTCCTGACACAGCTTGAGGATCCCGATCTTTGTGTGCGTGAGAGGGCAGCCCATGCCTTGGGCAAATTGGGCAACAGTTCAGAAACTGTTGTTAACCCCCTCCTAGCACGACTAAAGGATGATAAGTCTAATGTGCGTATGAGGGTAGCCTATGCCTTGGGCGAATTAGGCAATAGCTCAGAAACTGTAGTCAAGGCCCTGCTAGCAAGGCTTAAGGATGATGATTCTTTTGTGCGTGGGCAGGCAGCCAGAGGCTTGGGCAAATTGGGCAACAGCTCAGAAACTGTAGTGGAACCCCTCAGAAAACGAGTTCAAGATGATAAATCTTATGTGCGTGGGTGGGCAGCCCATGCCTTGGTTCAATTGGGCAACAGCTCAGAAGACGTAGTGAAGACCCTACTAGAAGGGCTTAAGGATGATGATTATATTGTGCGTGTGAGTGCAGCGGAAGCCTTGGGCAAATTGGGCAACAGCTCAGAAACTGTAGTCAAGGCCCTGCTAGCAAGGCTTAAGGATGATGATTATTATGTGCGTGGGAGGGCAGCCTATGCCTTGGGCCAATTGGGCAAAACATCTAATCATGTTCTTCCTACTGTAATTGAATGGATTGAACAACACCAGGATTCAGAGTATGTGGGGAGTGGTATTGATGCCTTGTGGGATTTGGTGGTAGGACGGGAACAGGGAGTAGGGAGTAGGGAGTAGGGAGTAGTAGGAAAGAGATCTGAGTATAGTTTGTGTTGAATGCGATCGCGTAGCGTGACATGCAGGTCAATCGCACCAGTTACAGAGCGCTTGGCTGGTGCGTTACGGGGCGGACTATCCCCAGGCTGGTGCTTGAGGCGGAAAGTAAAGGCAAGTCCGCCCCTAACTCACCCTACGTCTATTCCCTCTTTCCTGTTCCCTATTCCCTGTTCCCTTTTCCCTAAAATTATTAACTTATTCGAGCCAAATTGGCAAGACATAGAGAAGATAACATCGGACAATAATAATCAAATGAAGCAATTACATGTTTCACCCAGACATCGACATCAACATCAACATCAACATCAACAACTGTTGAGCTGAAGAAGGAGAATTTTCCATGCAAATTGGAGACTTAGAAAATCTACAGGAGATAACTATATACAAATTATCTTCTGTGGAAGGTGGCTTGATAGCGATCGCAGATAAACCGATCGCAGATAAAATACATATAGGCGATATTCGTATTAATCCAGATTACCAACTTCCCATTCGTCCCTATTGTCCACCACCACCACCTCTACCCTGTTATCCCGGTTATCCCGGACCTTTACCTTCTAAAGATATCACAGTAATTCCGTTAAGAAGTTGTCCTGTTATTCTATAATTTTAGATTTTGGGGAAAAGGTCAGCTATAATCCAGACCTAGTCTGGATTAAGCGAATTCATTTACTGAACTAATCAACTAGATTTTTCGGGCGCTTAGATGGAATAATCAGGGATTAAGTTATCAGTAATTGAAACTATACTCATGACTATATATCTATAGTTTCATAGCATAGTGACCTTAACCTTAACGTTGCTAATCATCAGTTAGTTTTCGGTGCTTTCCGCCCAATACAGGGATTTTCAACTATTAACTAATTCGCTTTCCTTGCTAAGTATTTAAAGTAAGTCGCCTTAGCAGGGGGCGAATTTTTTTTGTTAAAAAAAGCCAATATGGCGACAAGTAGTTAAGCCAATTTAATAAAATAAGCCTGGCATACCAAGATGGGTATTGCCTTAACTATAATCTATTCTTAGACTATCTCAAGAAGGAGACAAAATCAATGAAAATTGAAAACCTGGAAAATTTACAGGAGATAACGATAGATAAATTATCTTCTGTTGAAGGTGGCATGATATCGTTCAAAGACTTCATAATTGACAGACATATAGATGATATAGATAACAATTTATCTTATATTAATTCAGTTTTTAATAAAATTACCATAGCCAAGACACTACCACCAAGATGTCCTAGTGATTTAACTTTGGCTAATAAACGGGAAAAGGTAATTCCATTAAGTAACTCTTATGGCACCTGTTATGTGGTTTCGATTCTATAATTTTACCTCTTGGGGTAACAATTCAACTATAATCCTGATCTAGTCTGGATTTAGCCAATGCACTTTGGACGTAATAATTAGGGATTGAGTTGTCAGTAATTGAAACTAGGCTCATGACTATCTAAGTAGAGTTTTGGAGCCTAGTTAAATTAACCCTAGAATTGGTAAGTAGTTTTCGGTGCTTGTTGCCCCCTGCAGGAATTTTATAGAGTAACGACTTCCATGATATTGTTAAGAATTGTAATAATTTCATAGTCTCAATAAACGCTTTTATTGTTAATAAAAAGCCAACTTGGCGACAACACTCTAAACCAATTGCATAAACTAATTATAGCATACCAAGATGAGAAAGCTTGAAATCTCATCTATTCATCAACTATATCAAGAAGGAGAAAAAATCCATGAAAATTGAGAACCTGGAAAATCTTCAGGAAATAAACACTGAGGAGTTATCCTCACTCGAAGGTGGTCGGATGATCGCACATCCGGTGGACATCATAGACATCAAAGATATCGAAGATATAAAGATTGATATCCATCGGCCTATGCCTGAGCCTGAGCCTCAGCCCAACCCTCCTATTATTGGCAAGCCTTTTCCCCTACCTCGTCCCAACCCCTGTTATTATCCCTTGCCACCAAAATGTGGTACTATACACCCCCCCTATTGCTATGCAATCCTCTAATCGAGTCTTTTAATCTCGATTGAGGAGATACCTTAGCTTTTGTGATTAGAGGATTATGGAGTAGTATCCAATATTTTTAAAACAGCCTCTGAGTAGAAAGCTAAGGGTTTGTGGATCAATAAAATTTATCCATAAAATCCATGGGGTTATATTATATAGTCGCTGATATTGTTAAGAATTGTAATTAGTTTATCTTAGCAAAAAGCGACTATTTTTATTTATAAAAAAAAGCCAACTTGGCGACAACAATCTAAGCCAATCCCATAAACTAGGCATAGCATACCAAGATGAGAAATCTCGAAATATCATCTATTCATAGACTATCTCAAGAAGGAGACAAAATCCATGAAAATTGAGAACCTGGAAAATCTCCAGGAAATCAACACTGAAGAGTTGTCCTCACTCCAAGGGGGTTCTCTATTCGCAAATCCCATTGAAATCAAAAACACCGTAGAAATCACAGCAATCGAAGATATAAGGATTAGCTATCAATCCATGCCTGAGGAAAAGCTTGAGTTCAAGCCTCTTCCCGAGCCTATCACTTTTTCCGAGCCTATCAAGGGTTTTCCCCTACCTCGTCCGATCTACGGCTGTTATCCCTTTCAAAAGTGTCTCCCTGGACACCCTCCTTTTTGCGCTATACCCCTCTAATCTAGTCTTCTAATCTCGATTGAGGAGATACTCAGGGGGTGACAAGGGCTCTTTAAAATCTTACAGGGGTTAGGTTTTAGGGGTTAGGTGTTAGGTAAAATTGCCCTTGCGGGTGGATTGATTAAAACTATCATTGACGTTGTATGGTGAAAATTGCTTCAATTGCTGGGAAATACAAATGACTCCGATGCGCTCATTTTATCCAACACCTAAAACCTAAAACCTAAAACCCAATACCTATCTAGGTTTGAGCTTTGTTGTCACCCCGTGAGCATCCAATTAAAAACTTATCAAAGGTGACTTTGAGGTTTATAAGCGTAACTCATAAATCCAATAAACCAGCTTATATACAATTACTGATAGTAAAAAAAAACTGTGGAAAGCGTAATTTCAAATTCAACTATAGACCAAATTCAGCCATTAGTTGATGGTAAATCTCAGGAAATTCTGACAATAAATTACCCTAAATTAGCTTGTAACATTAATATCTATCCCGATCAGATTGTTTTTTATCGGGATGGTCAATATTTTGGTTTCGAGACTAGCGGTTTGTCAGCCGAAACATTACAAACACTGTTTGTAATGATGGATGGTACTAGGAGTATTGAGGAGCTTCAAGAGCTTTTTGCTCCTGATAACCCGGAAGTAATTCAATCAATTTTGAAAGGATTGGAAGAGCAGGCGTTACTGGATGATGCTACTCCGTTTAAAGTTCATTCTGGTATCGATACTCTGCTGGAATTGGAGGATTTTACCAATGACTTACTCGAAACTACTGTTGAAGGAAACCTGTTTTGGAAACCAATAACTTCTAGTGAATCTGAGCTACCGATCACTGTTTTGTATGGCTTTGGAATAGAGCATTACCATTTGTCTTGCCATCGGTGGAATTGGGACTTCCCAGTGCTGGGAACCCAAAATTATACAAAGGTTAAACAATTAATTAACCAACTCTATGGTCAAGAATATGGGGAAGATCAGCTTTGGTTGAAGGCGTTGAATGGGATTGGTATTAGCGATGAGGATTTAAAGGATGCGATCGCACTACCGGAAACTGTTGCAATTGGGAATGCTTTGGCCTATTGGGCAAACTCCGAGCCACTGGTTTTATTAAGTACCTTAGGGGTGTTAAAACGTCAAGCATACCATCATTTATCATCCTACCTTGCTGCGTGTGAGCGGGTTAACCTTGAGTCTGGGTTTATCGACCCAATTCGAGAATTGGTAAACAGAAATATAACTGGAGAATCAGAAAACTTAATTCATCGCATCTTTCAAGACATTGGCCATGTTGATCAAAAAACTCGGCAACGCTTAGGGGATCAAATTTACCTGTTTATTGAAATGTATAACAATTTTTACAGGGCGATTTGGAACTACTATTCATCCACTAGTGATTTGCTCAGACGAGTTTCGGCTCTGTAGAAATCGGGAGTAGGGAATCGGGAATCGGGAGTCGGGAGTCCGGAGTCCTGAGGTGTCGGGAGGGTGGCGATAGGGGTAAGCGTGGTAAGCATGGTAAGTGTGGTAAATTTTGCGATCGCTACTCCCCACCTCCCCACCTTTCCTGCTCCCGATTCCCTAAAAAAAAGGACATTATCACCCAATTTAGATTCAGTTAGGAATGAAGTTATGACCTTAACTAAGAGTTTATTGAAACAGCCCCTATTTAAGAATCAAGTATGTTTAAAATTTAGTGATACCAGGGTAGAAATTCGTTATCAAAACCAAGGCTGTTCGATTACAGTAGAACCTGAAAAGCAACAGGAGACTTATAAACTGTTCCAGCTGTTGCAGTTTGGGGGGATGTCACCAGAGGAATTGGCTCAGGAGTGTCCAGGAATTCGAGAACAGATTCCTGACTTGCTAATAGAATTAGACCGCCGTGGTATGCTAATAGAGCGGGAGAAATCAGTGACATCTGGTGGTGTTACTGGACATCAATTCTATCGGGAGTTATACCGATTCCTAAACCGTCTGAAAATGCGTTTTCCTGAGTCTCCTTACAGCTTAAAGATGGTAGATGGGACGATTACTCGAGAGCAGTTGATTGGCTATAGTTTGGAATCCTATCACGTTACTCATCTGTGTCCGAGTTTGCTGGCTCCGTCTTTAGCCAATTATGAATCACCTAAGATTCGCCAACTCCTCCGGGATTTCTTTGGGTCTGAGTTGCACCATGACCGTCTGATGGAGAAATCCTTGAAGAGTGTGGGAATTTCTGGTCAGCAATTACAACGGATGCTGCCATTACCTATGACGTTTGCGGTCTGTTCAAGTCTGGCAGTTTTTGCGAAGCAGCATCCCCTCAGCTTCAAGGCAGCATTATTAATGTTTGAAGAACACAGTGAGGAGTTCCACGAGTTATTCAAACAGCGGTGTCAAGATTTAGATATGCCTTCGGACTTTTATCAACCAATCTTGCTCCATGCCAAAATTAATGACGATGGAGCCCATGAGGATATTACCGAGGTTTTGTTAGCAGACGTAGCTTATGTTTCACCAGAAGACCAATTAGTGGTGAAGAAGAACATGACTGCCCTGATGGAATCTATGGTGTTACGGACTCACGAGATGTTGGATTATTATGGCAATCCACATAACCGAATTCCTCGCTGTTTTGATAGCTTGACATCTCCCCCGGCTAAAGCACGGGGGATTCTATAAGGTTGTTACGCGGGAGCGGTTTTCCCGTCCCGCTCCACTCTTATATCGATATGATGTAGACAAACCACTGAATAAATCATATCGGTGTGGGACTGCCAAAGATCCCCTAGACACCTTGGCCATATTAAATGGCTGTGTGCTTACTTTTCTTAGAATGTTGGCAGCGCCGTTAGAGTCGGCGTTGATCAACTTTCCTGAAGCCGTTTGGTACAAACCACGTCTAACTCGTTTACCTGATGGAATCCATCCGCTGGGTTTTTCACCATATGTTGGTAATGAATCCCCGTCCAAGAAGGACGCTTTACTTGTGTAAGACTCTTCGGTAACTATTAACTTGATTCCGTGTTCTAGGCATAATTGTTTTAGTCTTTCTATAAGTTTTTTGGTTGGGATGGGGACAAACTTCTGGTTCCCTTTTCTCCCCATATTGGAACAATTCTTTTGATCTTCGTTCCAACCTATTACAATATTTCCAATCCCGTCTTTCAAACAGCGATTAATGATGAAACGAGCAGCTTTATTCACTGCATCCCGCATCTGGTTGTTTCGTTTTAGTTGAATTCGGTCTAAAGTAGAATCCCAGTATTTTTCTGGTTTACCAGTTTTATGCTTGGCAACTAGTCGGGCATACCCCTGATTCATGGCTTTGAGTTTTTTGCCATCAATAATAAAGCTTTTTCCTAGGGTAGACACACAAGTCAACCAGTTATCGCCTCCGTGATCTATGCCCAAAGCGTGAGAGTAATCTAGTTCGGGATTAGTTTCAATTGGTGACTTTCCGTCATCTATTACCCAGTCAATCCACAACTGACCATAACAGGGGCGGATTGTTACCTCTTTGACCCAGTCAGAGTCTATGAACTCTGGGGGACTTAACGTAATTTCCGTCAGAAGTTCTGGTTTACTCTCTTTGCTTACAGAAGGGTAGAACAATCCTTGCTTGTAAGTGAGAGCTTGTCTGGGAAATGTGACAGCAGCAAACCCTCCTGATTTGCGGTATCGAGGGAATCTTGGTCTGTCCACTTCTCTTTTGTAATACAAACCCACCAGTTGGTTATAGCTTTTGATCGCTTCACCTACTGTCTTGAGAGTTTGCTGAGCGGACTGAGCTGCCATTGCCTTGTAATGAGGTGACATCTTCAAGGCTTTGTCAATCTCTGGATATTTAGTGGTACATTTGTAAGTTTTCCACCCAATTCTTAATTCATCTCCACGCCAGTAGGTGGTGTAAGCCTCTTGTTCTTTCAACCAATCGTAATGTTTTTGTTTAGCATAATAAATCGCACAATTAAACAAGCTGTTGGCTTGCTGGCAAAGAAATTCCCAAAATGCTCTTTCTTCGTCTGAAAACGTTGCTTTAACTGGGATCGTCTTGTACAAGTTGCATCACCTCATTGTTTACAAGTATACTTGCTACTACAGCCGCAGTCAACAAAATCCCGAAAAAAAATGGCAAAATTATCTAGCAAAGATTATGAGTACCGCCGTACAGAGGGGTCGGTATCTTCAATAAACTATCATTTTGTCTTTGTCCCAAAACGTCGAAAGCCTGTGCTAGTAGAACACGTAGCTCGACGGCTTCAAGAAATAATCTTTGATCTAGTCTCCGAACATGGCTGGAAACTAATTGCATTAGAAATAATGCCAGACCACGTCCATATGTTTGTAAACGCACCGACCCATGAATCTCCTGCTGAGATAGCTCGATGGGTGAAAGGTCGAGCTTCACATCACTTACGGAAAGAATTTCCTAATCTCAAGAAACTGCCTTCATTGTGGACTCCAACCTATTTTGTGGCGTCAACAGGTCAAGTCAGCACGGAGGTGGTCAAAAAATATATAGAGAGTCAGAAAGGAAAATAGCCAGGATACGACGGGGTTAACCCCGTCTCTGTTTTTCATCCCCGGTCATTAGACGCGGGGTTCTCAAATTTCAGGACGTTTTGATAGGGGGTTAAGCGGTCAGCTCTCAGCGGTCAGCCGTCAGCTCTCAGCGGTTAGCCCTCAGCCGTCAGCTCTCAGCCCTCAGCCTTTAGCAGATAACTCATTACTTATAGCTGAACGCGCACGCGTGCCCTTAAGCTGATAGCTGATTGCTGATTGCTGATAGCTGATTGCTAGTTTTATTAGTACTCAAAGGGTCCTAACGGCTCATCTTCTTCTTCAGACAGGTCGATGGGTTTGTAATCCACATAATCGCTTTGGTCTGAGTAGTTAGAGGATGTTTCCTCCCTTGGGGGGGTACGACGCTTTCTTTCCCTTGAGGCTATCTGTGAGTCATAGTTTTCTGAGTCATAGTTTTCTATAGATTCACCACGGGAACGGCTACGGCGAACGGATCGGTCTTCTCTATCCCTGTCTAGATCTCTGTCTAGATCCCGATCTAACTTAGCCTCCCAAGTGTCTACGGATCGTTCTACAGGTCGTTCCACAGATTGTTCCGAAGGACGAGAACGTCTACTACGAGATGGTCTGTCTTCCCAATCACTATCTAACTGAGCCTCCCAGGTCTGTCTAGGTCGTTCTGAAAACTGACCATTAGAACGAGGGCGGCGTTTACGCGATCGCTCTTCTAGCCTCGATTCCTCTAAACTCCCTCGACTCCTTGAACGGCGGGTTTCTACTTCATAACGCTCTGTGCGCCTTTCCCTGGAATCTGGTGTAGGCCGCAAGCGAGGGTTGGAGTATCGCTCTTCTACGGGCTCTAGTTCATCGTATTCATCATAAACATTAGCCTCTTGTGGTTCTTCGCGGTAATAGTTACGGCTAACTGGTCGCTGACGGTCTTCAAACCCAGCATCTTCCCGAGCTTTTTTAGTGGCAACGCCCCGTAACCGCAGACTTTCCACACCAAAAAATATTGCTGTACCGCTCAACAACAGCTGACTCAACTGCAAAATTGGATCGAGTCGCCATCCCTGAGTCACGAGAATAAAGCCACAAACTACCCCGACCACAGTGAAAAAGATATCATGGTCTCTGGCTAGTTCTGGACGGACCGAGCGCAGGAAATAGAGTCCTGCTCCGGCAAGCATCAAGAATATGCCCAAAAGGCTAGCTGAATTAAACCCAAAATTTACCATTGCTGTCTCCTATGGTCAGTCCTATGGTAGCGAGTGATTGGTCTTACACTCTACTGTAACTGGAGAACAACAATTTTACTCCTGGATCAGGAGAGATTCTGAATACAAAAATTGAGCGGGTTGTGAACCCACTCAATTTCCCGAAGCTCTAAGCTCCGCCTTATTTCCTTGAACGCATAGTATAGTAGAGATTTTGTTATGAGCGTTGGATTTTATCGCTCTGGCTAAAGATGATTAGTGCCACAGTGGCAGGAATAACCACAATGGCAGTACCCAAAAGTAAACTCCACAAAAAGTTGGCTAATGAAGGTGTCATAAAAACTCCTAGTTAATTTGTAAACTTTGTTTGTGATGCTCCTACACTTCCCGATCGGGTAAGTGTTAGAAATAATTCCTGTCCCCCATGGAACCACCACTCCTCTATCGCATCAGAGGTGAGGCTTGGTGAGGGGTGAACTAAGAACATGATACTATTATTGAGAAACTTTACATTAAATTAACTACAATCACAAGGACACTCGTAAGCCACCTACCAAACTAAGGCGGCTAGTTAGCTATTAGCTAAAGGCCTGTGGCCACGCGTGCGCGTTCAGCTAAAGGCTGACCACTGACCACCGACCACTGACGGCTGACGGTGGCACCGGCAATACATTTGTGATGATTAGATTAAATAAGTCATGACTGCTGCTACGATTGCTATCTGGACTCTTGGTCCGTTACTCGGACTAATGATATTCTTGTTTATCTTTCGCATTGTTCTGACCTGGTATCCTCAGGTAGACCTGAATCGCTTGCCTTTTAATCTAGTAGCTTGGCCAACGGAACCCTTTTTAGTGCCAATGCGCAAAATTGTGCCTCCCATTGGTGGGGTTGATATTAGCCCAATTATTTGGGTAGGAATTTTCAGCCTGCTGCGGGAAATTCTTTTAGGTCAGCAGGGAATCCTGAGAATGATGATCTAGAAGGTTGTAGGTTGTAGGTTTTAGGTTTTAGGTTTTAGGTTTTAGGTTTTAGGGATCAGGGGTAAGGATTCACTTACCCCTTGCTTTTGTCTTTCTTCCTAGTTCCTACTTCTGCCCTCTGCCTTCAGCAGAGCTGCCGTTCAGGTCATCATTTCCTTCTCAACAAAATTGGTATAGACCTGACCCTCAAGAAAAGCTGGTGTCTCTAGGATTTTTTGATGGAAAGTCAGGGTGGTGGTGACTCCGGTAATGGCACACTCCCTTAAGGCTCGTTTCATGCGCTGAATGGCAGCATCACGGGTGGGACCCCAAACGATTAATTTCCCAATCAGAGAGTCGTAGTAGGGGGGAATTTCGTAATCGGGGTAAACATGGGAATCCATGCGCACCCCTGGTCCTCCTGGTGGTAGGTAAGCACTAATTCGTCCTGGTTGGGGACGGAAAGCGTGGTCAGGGTCTTCAGCATTGATCCGACATTCGATGGCGTGACCTTTTAGAGTAATTTGGTCTTGGGTCAGGCTTAGTTTCTCCCCTTGAGCAATTTTAATTTGTTCGGCGATCAAGTCTAGACCGGTAACCATCTCGGTGACTGGGTGTTCTACCTGAATTCGGGTGTTCATTTCCATAAAGTAGAACTCACCAGAGGCATCTAATAGAAACTCTACTGTGCCAACTCCGACGTAATTGATCGACTTAGCGGCCATTACCGCAGCATTACCCATTTTTGCCCGCAATTCTGGGTCAAGCACTGGGCTAGGGGCTTCTTCCAGTAGCTTTTGGTGACGCCGTTGGATCGAGCAGTCTCGCTCACCCAAGTGAATTGCATTGCCGTGACTATCAGCTAAAATTTGAATCTCGATATGGCGAGGGCGTTGAATAAATTTTTCAATATATACCCCGCCATTACCAAAGGCAGCTTGGGCTTCCCCTTGAGCAGCTCGGAAGAGTTTAATCAATTGGCTGTCATCCTGTACCAGGCGCATACCCCTTCCTCCACCACCAGCCGTGGCTTTAATCATGACAGGATAGCCAATTTGACGTGCGATCGCATGAGCTTCTTCCTCAGAGCTGACTAATCCATCACTTCCGGGCACTGTGGGCACACCCGCTCGTTGCATGGTTTCTTTGGCTGTAGATTTATCTCCCATCGCCCGGATTGCTTCTGGGGTAGGACCGATGAAAGAAATCTGATGATCAGCACAGATTTCAGCAAAACGGGCATTTTCTGATAGGAAACCATAGCCTGGATGAATGGCAGTGGCGTTGCGAGTGAGGGCTGCAGCAATAATATTAGGTATATTTAAATAACTTTTGCTGCTGGGGGGATCCCCGATACAAACCGCTTCATCTGCCAGTTGGACATTAAGAGCATGTTGGTCAATGGTCGAGTGAACGGCAACGGTGGGAATCCCCATCTCCTCACAGGTTCGGATAATCCGTAAGGCAATTTCCCCACGATTGGCAATTAAGATCTTTGAAAATTTCATAGAATAGGTTGGTTATATAGAGTTTTTAGTTGAGATTTAAAACTAGAATTGATGGGGAGGTGTGGGAAGTGTGGGAAGTGTCGGAAGTGTCGGAAGTGTCGGAAGTGTCGGAAGCCAGATGAGTAACATAGTTTATAAACTCTAGTAATTCTGATCACGAGTGAGGTACAGATGATTTTTTATCACTCCCTGCTCCCGACGCTATTCCCCCCCTTAATAAGGGGGGTTAGGGGGGATCCCTTCCCTCGGAAGCTCCCTACTGCCTACTCCCGTCTTGATGCAGTCGCTCATGGCGCATGGGTCTGTGTGCGGAACTTGTTTCCGCACCGCTGTTTGCCCCGTGGAAACCCCCTGTTCCGAAGCTGCATCGCTGCTCCCTAAAACCCAGAAATTGTACCTCACCCAATTGATAAATGCTATAAGATGCTAAGTTTTAGGTATTCATAGCTAATGCCTAGTGCTATGATGCCCAAATTGGGTTTACCCGTCAATTCAATTTTGACAGCATTTTCTGATTTACGCTTTGCAGCTTCGTCCTGTTGTATGGTATCCTACTAAATGGTTAGTAAAACGCGGATGTGGTGGAATGGTAGACACGCACGCTTGAGGGGCGTGTGGCGAAAGCCATGCGAGTTCGAGTCTCGCCATCCGCATTAATTCAGCCTAAAGTTGTGAGCAACTTCGCAACAGGGAGCTTCGGCTCAGGGCAGAAAAATTGACGAAAACAGTATCATAAAAGCGATGCCGCACTATGGGACAAGGGCGCAGCATGCCAAGATCCGCTGTTCCCTGTTCCCGATTCCCGATTCCCGATTCCCGATTCCCTAAGCAATCACCTCTTCCTCACATCAGGCTGCTGAAACCGATAGATATCGCGAATCACGTTTACCCAACCATCACAAAGAGAGGCTAATAAGCGATCGCCTTTTTCCTCAGTTGCTGCTGTGGCATCCCCGAGTACTCCACTCTGAGTCAACCCCTTGGTCAGCCAAGCAAAGGGCAATTTACCTTCCATACTCAATAGACTATCCTCGGGCAACCCTTGGGGATATTCCTTTACTGCCCGATCCATTTTCACTTGACCGGGGAGTAGACAGAGCATGAGACTAGTTTCTAAATCCCCCCCATGAATCCCTAATTCTAATTCTTTCTCGGTGGCTAATTCCTTGGCCATGTTAGGCACGCCCCAGGTAAACAAGGGGAATACCATAAAATCTTCATGCTTCTGGTGAATATCCCGTGCAGCAATTTCCATCACTTGGGGTTGTCCGCCATGGGAATTCATCAGTACTAACTTCCGAAACCCACACCGATAGATACTATCAGCCATTTCCATCAGCACCGCTAGCAAGGTTTGAGCACTAAGGGTAATGGTGCCAGGAAAATGCCAATGCTCATTGGATTTGCCGTAATAAAGGGGAGGCAAAGCATAAGCAGGGATTTCTGGGTCTAAGCAGCCTAAGGCTTTGCCCAAGACTCCCACCCCAATTGCCGCATCTACAATCAGCGGTAAATGGGGGCCATGCTGCTCAATGGAAGCGACCGGCTGAATAATCACAACATTTTCTTTGTCTGGCATCTGTTCGATATCAGTCCAGGTCAGATAAGGGAAAAATCGTTCCGGAGGAATGAAATTATGCATTGGATAAATGAGTTATGATAAGTTGCTCCCAACCAACCCTGATTCTGGGTTAACTTAGACTTTACACCTTACTCATAAATAATCTCAAGGATAGTTGGATCACTTAGCCATTAGCCATAGAGGGAATACCATTTGGTAATTGTAATTGGTAGTTGTACAAATTTCTCTCACCAACGTTACTTGCATCGGATATATAGCGTTTCTCATAGCTAAGAAGTACAAATATTTTTTTACCTCTTACCTCTTACCTCTTGCCTCTTGCCTCTTGCCTCTTGCCTCTTACCTCTTGCCTCTTGCCTCTTATCTGCTCCCTGCTCCCTGCTCCCTGCTCCCTGCTCCCTGCTCCCTAAAACCTAAAACCTAAAACCTAAAACCTAAAAATTTGTACCTCATGGGTATAAGACTTGCTATAGCATTTATAAGTAGGTAATGAACAATCTTGCTGATTTATCAGCACATCACAAACCTTTCGGAGCTCTTTCCTACTGATACGAAGTTCCGTTTTCCCTATCTGGATCGCTTTTTCTATCAATCCCATGTTTACATCTCAAATAAAAATCCTAGATTTATGTAAAATGCGCTACTAGACTTTTTTGAAAACTGCCAATTGCTGCTTATTTTGGCTTTTTATCCCTTCGAAGAGTACTTTTTTGACCTTCGAAGTAGTTAATTCTAAAACATTGAGACATAATAGATTTATAGGGTAGCATTGCCGTTAATTAAGAACTTTAGGCTTAATAGTGATTTGTCAATTACCCTTTATTTTAAAAAAAACGAGCTTACAATAACCTCCCAGCCTCCCCACCCTCCTCACAGGGTTAGGTTTTTTATATCTGTGTCACATATGGGACGACCTAGAGGGAGAGAAAAAAGAAAACTTTTAAGAAATGATAATTTTTAGCTGCAAATTAGCTGGATTGTCTTGATGCAATAACGAGTGGTTTAGTTTGTGTGTGGGTAACCTCGGTCCCCACCTTACTCTGTATTAATGCAGTTCCTCATGGGGCAAATCACGCCAGCTGCTCATGGTTGTGGGTCTGTGTGGCTCACCTCGGTTGCTACCTGGGTTCTCCCGGTAGGAAGCCTCCAGACTGCACTGCTTACTCTCAGGTCAGCGCTGCATTGCTTCCTCCCTTGAATTTGGAAACACGATTACACCCATTGCGATAACTTGATGACTAATCTTAACAAACAGGCTGATCATCAACAAGTTTATAAACAACAGGCTGATCATCAACAGGCTTATAACCAACAGCTATTGGAGCAGCTGGCTTTGGTAATTCAAATGGGAGTCAGTGTCAAGGAATTTTCCTTATTTTTTGGCCATTGTAATTATACCCAGTTGCGAGACCACTTGATTCAACAGCTGACAGAGGTTTGTTCCATAGAGATTTGCCAGATTGAGCTCACTCCGGATATCACCGACCTATACACAACCCTATACACCAGCTGTCAAACCCAACTGGGAGAAAAACAGCCCCAAGGGATTATGGTTTACGGCTTTGAGGTGGTGAGGGATCTTGAGCAACTGCTCAAACTAGCCAATGAAGTCCGGGAAGAGTTTCGCAAACAGTTCCATTTACCCATCCTATTTTGGGTAGATGATCAAGTCTATTCCCAATTCCTGCACTCTGCCAGGGATTTGGCAAGTTGGGTAACCGGTTCACCCCTGGAGTTTGAAATCTCTACCGCTTACCTAATTGAATTTATCGAACAGGTTACTGATCTTGGGTTTACTCAAGTCTTAGCCGCTGGAGCCCCTGGGAGTCTTGACCATGGACAGAATCTCAGTAACCAGCAGCTGGCTGACTTACGCCGAGCTTGGCTTGAGTTGCAACATCGGCAGGTAGAATTAGCGCCAGATTTAGAAGCGAGTCTGGAATTTATCCTAGGTCGAGGAATTCCCGATGGTCTCAACCAGTCCGAGGAGCATTACCAAAGAAGTTTAGACTTGTGGAAACCTCTCCTGCCAGTTTACCTGTTTCCCGACCCCGAACATCTGATCCGATACGGATGTGTTCTATTCTATATGGGGGAATTGTACCATACCTATGCCGGACAAGACCGGAATCAGGATAAGGAAAATTACCTACGGGCTAGGGACTATTTTGTGCGATCGCATAAGGCCTTTGAGCAAGCTAAGCGTCCCGACTTAGTGGCTAAGTTTATCAATCCCTTAGGAGAAATTCTACAAAGACTAGGGCGATGGGATGAGTTGGAGGAGTTAGGGAAAAAAGCTTTAACCCTTCATCAGGAATATCCCAACCCAATCTGGCTTGCCCATGATTACGGCTTTCTAGCGGCAGAAGTAGCCATCGCTCGCTCCCAATGGCATCGGGTCAAAGACTTGGCCACTAAAGCACTGGATATCCTTACCGATGCCCAGTATTCTGTTGAATTCCCTGGTGACCTGAGCTGGGAGCAGTTGGACTGGGCGTGGGAAATTCATCAAGGTTGGTATCGCTTATCCTTAGGCAGAGCCTACAAGCATCTCGGTCAACCCCAGGAAGGGATTGCCCATCTTGAGCTTGCCAAATACCAAACCAATCCTAAGTTTAATCCCTACCTATATATTCAAATTCTCAAAGAATTGCGACAGCTCTACTTTGACCAAGAAGATTATCAAAGAGCCTCCTCAGTTAAGGCATACCAGCAATTAATCGAGTATCAGTTCCGGTTTCGGGCATTTGTTGGTACTAGTCGATTGTACCTCAATCAACTAATCAAGGATACTCAGGCAACGCCAGAAGAAAAGCAGCGAATTGTGGCTGATCAAATTGTTGGCTCTGGTCGAGAGCAAGCGATTAATGACTTAGTTGAGCGTGTTGGTAGCTGTGATCACAAACTAACGGTAATTTGTGGCTCCTCCGGTGTAGGAAAAAGTTTTCTACTGGAGTATGGTTTAATTCCTAAATTACAGCAAGAGAGTGTTGCAGGTCGGGATGTTTATCCGGTTTTGCTGAAGTTTTATTCCCAGTGGGAATATAGGTTAACTCAAATGATAATTGAAACAAAGAACAAAGGAGAGTGGGAAGAGAGGATAGAAAGGGAAGAAAATCTGGAAAAACTTCTCCATCAGTTGCGAGAAAATGGTGACAATAATCGACTTACTGTTCTAATTTTTGATCAGTTTGAGGAATTTTTCGTTGAGTATCATAACCCACAGCAACGGCGAGTTTTTTATCAATTCATAAAAGACTGTCTAACCCTGGAATCAGTAAAGGTGATTCTCGCATTACGCTCAGATTATATATCTAATTTATTAGAGTGTAACGATCGGCTGATTAGTTTAGATGTAGTCAATAATGATATTCTCAGCAAGGATGTTCTCTATTACTTAGAAAATTTTTATCAGCCCCAGGCCAAAGCGGTGATTAAACAGTTAACGGAGCAGGCTAAGTTTTCCTTAGAACCACAGCTAATTGATCAATTGGTGGCGGATTTAGCAGCAGAAACGGGAGAAGTGCGTCCGATTGAGTTGCAGATGGTGGGAGCGCAATTAGAAACCGAGGGAATTGTGACCTTGGAGAGGTATCAGCAACGGGGCTATAAGGCAAAACTAGTAGAGCGTTATCTGGAGGCTGTGGTTACCGATTGTGGACCACAGCACCGAGAAACTACCTGGAAATTGTTATTTCTATTGACTGATGATAAGCAACTGAGACCCATAAAAACCGAGACTGAATTAGCTACTACTTTAACCTTATATCCAGATCAAATAAGGATAATTTTGGATATATTAGTGGCTTCATATTTATTATATTATCTTCAAATAGGATCGGAATACGGCTATCAGTTAATTAATAATTATTTAGCATTAATAATTGATAAATTATATAAGAATAATATAAAAATAAATTTGCTAAATTCTGATAAAAAAAAGCGGATTTTTCAGCAATTAAAACAAGAAGAAATAAAACTAGAACGAGCAGGAGTTACACATCTTAATCAATTTAACTATAGCCCCTTTGATGCCTTAGTAGCAGCTATGGAGACCGGGAAAGCATTGAAAGCAATGGTCACCAAACATACTCCCTTGAAAGACTATCCCGCTGCTACTCCAATACTCGCTTTACAAATGATTCTTGACCACATTCAGGAGCCTAGACTTGGGAAGCATGAGGGTAAAATTTACCAAGTGAAATTTAGCCGGGATGGTCAGCTGCTCGCTAGCGCTGGAGTTGATGGAATCGTGAGGTTGTGGAATGTCAACACTTGGCAATCCCAGGAATTTAAGGGGCATGAAGGTTTGGTGAGGCAGGTGGAATTTAGCCGAGATGGTCAGCTGCTCGCTAGCGCTGGAGAGGACGGAATCGTGAGGTTGTCGGATGTTAACATTGGGCAATCCCAGGAATTAACAGGGCATCAGGGTTGGGTTAAGCAAGTGAAATTTAGCCGGGATGGTCAGGTGCTCGCTAGTGCTGGAATTGACGGAATCGTGAAGTTATCGGATGTCAACACTAGGCAAGTTCAGGAATTGAAGGGACATTACGGTTGGATTGAGCAGCTGGAATTTAGCCAGGATGGTCAGCTGCTCGCTAGCGCTGGAGAGGACGGAATCGTGAGGTTGTGGTATCTCAACACTAGGCAATGCCAACCATTGAAGGGGCATCGGGGTTGGGTAAGGCAGCTAGAATTTAGCCAGGATGGTCAGCTACTCGCTAGCGCTGGAGAGGACAGAATCGTGAGATTGTGGAATCTCAACACTGGGGAATTCCAAACCTTGAAGGGGCATCAGGGTTCGATTGACCAGGTGGAATTTAGTCGGGATAGTCAACTACTCGCTAGCGCTGGAGAATACGGAATCCTGAGGTTGTGGGATCTCAACACTGGGGAATTCCAACAATTTCAGAGGCATCAGGGTAAGGTTAACCAGGTAAAATTTAGCCAGGATGGTCAGCTGCTCGCTAGTGCTGGAGAGTATGGAATCGTGAGGTTGTGGGATCTCAACACTGGGGAATTCCAACAATTTACAGGGCATCAAGGTAACGTTAACCAGGTGGAATTTAGCCCGAATGGTCAATTGGTGGCTAGCGCTGGAGATGACTGTACCGTGCGCTTGTGGGATTTAAGGGGTCGGCAAATTGGCCAATTTGAGGGGATTCGGCTGGTTTTCAACCCAGATGGGACGCAACTGGCTACCATAGACGGTGATACCGTCAAGCTGTGGCGGGTGGACACCCTAAATGGACTCTTAGCTAGGGGTTGTGCTTGGCTAGGTAGTTATTTCAGGAATAGTTCTGTTAATCCTGAACTGAAGGAGTTTTGTGATTGCTTGCTGGAAGAATGAAGAATGCAGAATTAAGAATTAAGAATGTTGTTCGCTTAGCTTAGCCGAAAGGCCGAGGTTGGCGATATGAGCAAATACTATCCTGCTAAATTACCTACTACCTACTATCGGTTATGTTCCCTGATAATTAGTTTTTTACTTATCAAGCATCAAAGCTCGATAACCAGCTTGGACAAAGTGCTTATCCGTAGTTAAAGCATCTGTTAAACCTTGTTCTTTCATAACAGCAAATGAAATACAGTCAGTTAGACCCCAAGTTTTATCAGAACGATCGTAATATAGTTGTAAGGCACGTTGTAAAAGTGGTGTATCTACACTAACAACATAGATATTTTTTGTCTCGTAACACTGTTGAATAAACTTAACTGCTATCACGCGATTAACCGCACTCAAAGCATTACCAACTTCTGTTAGCACAGCTTCAGTAACCCATACCTCCTTAGCATTTTTTAGTCTAGGCAGTAATTTCAGTGCTTTGTGATGGTATTGGTCGCGTTTATTTAACAAAGCTTGGATAAAAGCCGTGTCCAAGAACAACCGCTCCCCAATCATAGCTCATCCTCAAGATTAGACTTAGGCGTACCATACAAATAATGGTCATGTTCCATAGCCCAGTCTGATGGTGCTTCAACTGTTCCGGCAAAAGCTTCTAATACATCCCAGGCATTTTGGCTAGTAACTGCTTTCACTTCTGTCTCAATAGCGATCGCGTAGCGCTTGCCCGGTTCTAGATTAACAGTTCGCTCTAAGCGTAAAACCTCACCATCGAAGATAGCTGTTACTACAGGTATCTTTCGATCTTCTTTGCTGTCAGCAGGTTGAGTTTTAAGATCTTGGCGGAGGTGAATTTCCTGTATTAGGTCTGCCCAGCTAAAATCTTCTGGTAATTTATCGATTAATTTACGTGCTTCTTCTTTGAGATTAAGGCTTGCCATAAATGTTCTCCTCCCATAGCGCGTCTATGGGAAAGTTTAAGTGGTATTTTCCGATAAGTCCAAGTCATTGAGCTAGTGGGATCACTTTGGCTGATCAGGCTCAGAGGCTCAATCACCAGTCTCTGAGGCTCATGCGATCGCATTTGCCTAAGCTAGCCTACCCTTAGTGCAATTGATTACTATAGAAACAAATAGCTTATTATTATACCCAAAAAGTAATTAGAACTCACAGCATTAGTATGGTATTGATACAGTCTTAATACAGTCGCGAATTAGCGAAACCAGAACCCTTGCTGATCTGACACCCCACACCCCACACCCCACAC
>WTKN01000383.1 GCA_011524395.1 Moorena sp. SS36440bin_2 | reverse complement strand
AGAGGCTTGCATACAAAAGGCAAGAGGCAAGAGGCAAGAGGCAAGAGGCAAGAGGGAAAAAATATTGTGTACCTAATAGCTAGGATAAACGCTATAAAGCTTGGGTAATTGGTAAGTGGAAGAAGTGTTGAATATAAAACTTGGGATGAGGTAATTTTAGATAATAGGCTATCTTTAAAACTATTTTTTTGCAGTTTTATCCTACTTTTTTAGTGATGGGAAACCTTGGCCTTGGCCTATTGGCCACGCTACGCGAATGGCCACGCGTGCGCGTTCAACCTGCCAACCTGACAACCTTCAACCTTCAACCAAACAACCTTCAACCAAATAACTGATAGCTGAACGCGCACGCGTGCGCGTAGCGCATAAGCTGATAGCTTAAAGTTAGGTATTAAAAAAGTTTGCGATCGCATTCGCGAATCCCTCAAATGTGCTGTAATTTTCTGAGACAATAGAAACAGTTAATCCTAAGTTTTCAGTATTAGCAGCGGTATAGGGACCAAAGCAAGCAATCACACAATGGTTATAATCCTGGGGGGAGTTAACCATTGTCAAAAAAGCGGTCACTTCTGCGGTGCTACTAAAAGCGATTACATCTATCTTGCCTTGACGAATTAGATTCAATTCTACATCATAGATAGTTTTATCCAAAATTCGGGTTTGATAGGTCAATACTGGAATGACTTTCATGCCCAATTCCTGTAAACCGGAAATAAAATTGGGAATGACATTAGGTTCTGGTATCCCCACCACCTTTGGAATAGGAACTAATATACTTTTCTGATCAATAGTTGGATAGTTAGACAATTCAGTAACCATTCCGGTTGGGCTAGCTTCAGCGGGAACTAAATCAGCTGTTAGTCCAAAATCCGACAATCGTTCGGCATCTTTTCCAATGGCAGAGAGTTGGCAATTTTCCAACACAGATGTAGAAATCCCCAAGGATGCCATACGGGCAAAAAAAGCGTCTATTCCGTTGCGACTAGTAAAGGCAATCCAATCAAATTTATTGATTTCCCTGAGAGCAGCATCTAATTCAGGATAATTTTCTAACAAACAGGTTTCAATGGTTGGCATCACTATGGGAAGTCCACCCTGGTTAATGATTTGTTGAGATAACCGAGACCCATAGGTTCTTGGTGCTGTTACAATGATTCTTTTGCCATAGAGAGGGAGTTGATTTGAGGGAGATAGAGGGTGCATCTTTGGATGATAAATCTATATCAAGATAGGGAACAGCGGATCTGGGAACAGCGGATCTGGGAACAGGGAACAGTAGTCAAGAGCTCCAAGGAGTTTTTACTGTTCTGCTAAACTAGCATTAATTTTCATGATATATTTATGAATGCTATAGATAACATTTACAAATAAATTTAAAAAAATAATTACAGTTTTTTGGATTACCAAAAAATCCTATATACTTAATTAAATATTGCCTTTTGCTTCTTGCCTTTACCAAAGAGATTCTATTCACAAATCAAATGGAAATGCTATATAACCGTCCTAGGGCGAAACTAGTCAAAACATTAATATAGCTTTTTTCATACTTATGAGATACATTCAATTTTGTTACCCCGTCTTGATGCAGCTGCTGATGGGGTTTAGCCCATCACCGGCTACATCCCTAGTCCCTACGGGTGCATCTCATTCAAGCTGTTTGACCCGGTGGTGCGTTACGGGGCGGGCTGTCCCAACTCTGACGACGAGACGGAAAATGAGTGCCAGCCCGTCTTATCACGCACCCTACGCAACTACCTGTTCCCTGTTCCGAGATCAGCTGTTCCCTGTTCCCTTTGCTATAGATGAATAAATTAGCACTTACCTTAAAAAATCCCTCTGTCACTGATATCAAGTGGATCCTAAGCCTTTTCCTGGCTGCCCTTTTCCTTTGGGGTATTTTTCTGGGAAATGTACCCCTACGGGACTGGGATGAAGGCACTAGAGCCCTGATCGCTAGAGAAATCTATCGCACGGGTAACTGGCTCCATCCTACTCTGTGGGGAGAACCTTATCTACTTAAACCCCCTTTAATGGATTGGTTGATTGCCTTAAGCTATAAACTAGGGGGTGTCCAAGAATTCACTACTCGTCTGCCTGGTGCTTTTTTGTCAGCGTGTGGAGTGCCACTGCTCTATTTAGTAGCACGAGAACTATTCGTTGAACGTGTCAGTGCTATGTTTGCGGCTAGCGTCTACTTGACCCTGTTGCCAGTTGTGCGCCACGGACGTTTGGCGATGCTGGATGGCATGATCAATACTTGGTTTTTGCTGTTGCTATTGTGCTTACTTAAAGCTTGTCAGGCTGAGTCTTATTGGGCAATTGGTATCGGAGTTTGTTTAGGACTAATTACTTTTACAAAAGGTCTATTAGTTGTTCCTCTAGGGGCAATTGCTTTGGTCTTTCTTCTGGCAAATAGAACCTTAGGATTGTTGAAAAGTCGCTATTTCTGGTTGGGCATAGTCCTAGGTTACGCACCGGTTTTGGTTTGGTATATTGCCCAATGGCAGCATTATGGAGCAACCTTTTGGCATGTTCATTTTCTCTCTCAAGGATTCGCTCGCATCTCTGAAAAGGTAGAAGGGAATCAAGGAACACCCTGGTATTATATTTTGGAGTTAATTAAGTATACTTTCCCTTGGCTATTGTTTTGGCTAGGAGGATTCTATCTAGCTTGGCGAAAACCCCTCACCAGTTGGGGTAGCTTTATTTTAATTGGGACTATCGGCTATTTGACGATTATTTCTATGATGGCAACCAAGCTGCCCTGGTACATTATGCCTGTGTATCCCTTTTTTGCGATAGCTGTTGGCGCTCAACTCACTGTATTTTGGCAACATTGGAGTCGTTATCCTAAAATTTTAACAATTAGTTTAGGATTTATTGGAGTAGCCGCTTTAGGGGGATGTATGTATTTTATCTTGGCAGATCCCCAACCGGTTTTAATTGTTATGGGTATGGTGGTAAGCATAACTATGACCCTAGCAGCTTGGAAAATTAAACAGCAAAATCGCAATTTTATCCCAATTTTATTGATAGGGATGTACATGGTTTTGGTATTATTAATGAGTTCTCACTCTTGGCTGTGGGAGTTAAATGAAGCATTTCAAGTCAAGCCAGTGGCGGCTTTGATTCAGGAACATACGGATCCAGGGGATATTATCTATACGTCTTTTTCCTATCAGCGTCCTAGTTTAGATTTTTATAGCGATCGCAAAGTGATTCCCCAAGATGAAAATACTTTAAAACAGTTGTGGTCAAGTCAATCTTACCTGCTGTTGGACAACTCTACGTTAGACGCTTTGCAATTACCTAATCAAGTATCTTTAGGCTCTGCTGAAGGGTTTACGTTAGCGAGAGGGATGGGAGTGGGGAGTGGGGAGTAGGGAGTAGGGGAGTTGCGTCAGTCTTTGAATGAATATTCGTAGAGTGGGCATTCTGCCCGCTCGGAAATAAGGAGGAAACTGGCAAGATGCCAGTTCTACGCAAGATGCCAGTTCTACCAAGATGCCAGTTCCACCAAGATGCCTATTCTAAAGGTGGGTGGGGAGTGTGGGGAGTGTCAATCGAGAGTAGAAAATAGCTCTGCCCAATCAATCACTGATGGTCTTGCTCCCTGGTTG
>WTKN01000280.1 GCA_011524395.1 Moorena sp. SS36440bin_2 | reverse complement strand
TGGCTGTATCTTATGCTACATCTAGCTTTCCCCTACCTCTGTCGCCCTGCTAGCCGTATTTTTCACGGAGCCAATGAACAAAACGGCAAGAGATGGCACTGGGAAAAGCATCTATTGCTTCAGCAAAGATCTGTAAAGGTTTTGATGCCTATCGTCTTCCCAATCTCCCAATTAATTGATGCCAAAGAATAAAGCTGCGGTTGCCGTTGGTGAATTAAATTCGCCAACGGCAACCGCACTGTAAGGAACGGGCAAGATGCCGATTATACAAAACTCTTAAAATCATTATATTATTAAATAACCTCTGAATGATCCCCCATAGTTCAACTAATAAATCATCCCTACAGCAAAGGTTTCAGAGAAACCAAAATGGAAATTGGCTATTGAATGTCAGGATTATAAATTATTTATGTTCCATAGTGCGATCGCTTTTTAATTAGCTTAATAAAAAACTAAACAAAGTCACGAAACAAATTTTTTCCGCGCTACGTGAGTAGTTTCAAAGATTTTTTCCAGACTTGACCAATCTTCCTGTTCAATCATCTCAATTATCTGGTCAAGGCGATCGCGATACCCTAAAAGCGTACGCATTATCGACTCGTGATTGTAACGAGCCATCATTACTCCCAGTTCTGGATTACCACCTCCGACACGGCTAGTATCACGAAAACCAGAACTAGCTAACTGTTGGGCTAAGCTCAACACCACTGGGTCAGTCTCCTGCATACAAGCATCAATCAAACTGCTACTCGCCATCACCGGTAGATGAGAAATCCATGCTACCGCTTGGTCATGGTTTTCCGGGCTTGTGATGTAAACCAATGACTTAAGCGATCGCACAATTTCCACCACCTTCTTAAGTGCTGGTGGTGGTGTTGTCTCAATGGGCGTCAGTACGTAAGGGTTTCCGACAAATAGATTCGACACCGCAGCTTCCACACCACTGTGTTCCGTTCCTGACATCGGATGACCACCTACAAAATTTTCCCACAGGGGAGCCATTTCTCTAACCACTGGCATTTTGACCGAACCAATATCAGTGATTACGGTATCCTTGTTAAGATAGTTGACTAAATTCTTGACAGTAGAGGCGATCGCGGCTATTGGGGTGCAGATAAACACAACCTCTGCTGTGCCTAGGATACTTAATTCAATACTCGCATCATCAACAATGCCGTGAACACGTGCGAATTGACAGGTTTTTGGTTGACGAGAGACTCCCAAGACCTGGTGACCTTGTGCTCTCAAGTCCAATCCCAGGGACCCACCCATCAATCCCAGTCCTACAATACCAATTTTCATTGTCTCTCACCCCGATTCAGCCTATGCCATGATAAATATTAATTTTTGTTAGATTGTAATGAATGTCAGGGAAATTATCCAACAATATGCAGCAGGGGTAAGAGACTTTACAGCTGCGGATCTTACGGAACTTAACCTAAGCGGTGCTACTCTTAGTGGTGCCGACTTGAGTGAAGCTAATCTGAGTATAACTAACTTAAGTGGTGCTAACTTGAGCGGCACAAACCTGAGCCGAGCCAACTTAAACGTTGCTAGGCTCAGCGGTGCCAATCTCTCTAAAGCCAAGTTAACACAAGCACAGCTAAATGTAGCAAATTTGATTCGGTCTGATTTAAGAGGTGCCCAACTGATTCAGGCATCACTGATTCGTGCTGAGATGGTTCGTGGTTCCCTAAGTGGAGCAAATCTAACCGCAGCAAACCTCTCTGGTGCTGATTTACGAGAAGCCACCCTCAGACAAGCCAATCTCAGCCGCGCTATCTTCAATGAAGCCAATCTAGCGGGGGCAACCCTTAGTCAAGCAAATGTGAAGGGTGCCCACTTAAATGGAACAAATTTGCACAAAGCCGATTTCAGCGGTAGCAATCTCAAAGGAGTTGAAATCAGACAAGGAAATCTGACCTGTGCCAATTTTAGGGGAGCTGATCTCAGTGGGGCAAATTTACGCTGGGCTGATTTAAGTGGAGCAAACCTCAGTTGGGCTGATCTCAGCAACGCTAAATTAAGTGGAGCTACTTTAGTTGGAGCCGATTTGAGCAATGCTAATTTAGTTAATACCAGTTTAGTACACGCTGATCTTAGTAAGGCAAGGCTGATTAAAGCCAATTGGATTGGAGCAGATTTGACTGGTGCTACCCTGACTGGGGCAAAACTATATGCCGTTTCCCGGTTTGGTCTCAAAACTGAAGGACTGATCTGTGAATGGGTTGACTTGAGTCCCGATGGCGATCAAAGTCAAATTATCCGTCTGTCTTCCGAAGCTGCCAAAACCTTTTTCAACGAGACCCTGCCAACGGTAAAGATTATCGTTGATACCCCGTTAGACCTCAAAGCGAATTTGGCTTTAGCCTCGATTTATAATCAGATAGCCAATGTTTCTGAAGTGCTCAATCAACCACCCAGCATTGAGGTGGGTGTTCGCAGAACAACCATTACCTTTACAAGCAACAATTCTGAGTTATTCATTATCGCTTACTTGGCAATTGTACCATTCAAAGATGGAGGTCAAACTCATCGCAATATTGTGACCTTATTAAATAGCCTACCCTCACGCTCAATTTACACGTTAAGTAATCAAGACAAACAGCAAATAAAGAAATTACTGACAAGTATTGGCCAAGCTATTGATCAGCTTAACCCAATTAAAGCCGCTAATTTAGCACCAGAAATAAAATCATCGGCGAACTTCTTTATTGCTCCGACTCGGACAATTATTACTAACTCTAGAGACTACTCATTAAGTATTTATTCTAATCAAGACTTTGGAAAGTATCTGATGAATCAATCAAGCTGGAGCGATCAATCTGAAGACACTACAACACCATCAAGACCAGTATCAACTCTGCCTCCAGTGAGCCAAATTGTTGCATTTATTAAAGCGTGGGATTATTTGACCGGTTGATGGTGTAGACAACAACGACATTTAAATTGAGATATTAGTTGAAATATTATCGTAATTTTAACCAAATCTCAATTACTGGGTTAGGAATGCTTAGGAGTGCGATCGCCTTTGGCGCGGCAACGCCTATCGCTAGCCAACGCCCTTCGGGCTAATCGCATAAGCGCGGAAGCTTTGCTTCCGGAGCGAAGCGGAGGCCTTTGGCCACATCGCTTATCTTGAACTACTTATCTTAAACTAAAGTTAATTCAAGTTAATTAGAGATTTGCTTTCTCCAAATTCTAATCTGCTGATCCCAACCACCACTAACTAAGGTTTGACCATCCTGGCTCAAAGCAACAGCCACAACATAGCCCGAATGACCATTTAAGGTGCTTTTCAACTGACCGCTCCTCATATCCCACAACTTAATGGTCTTATCCCAACTACCGCTAATCAAAGTACTTCCATCTCTAGTCATCGTTACTGACCACACCCCATCTGTGTGACCCGTCAACGTCCTAGTCAGTTTACCAGTGTTAAGATTCCACAAGCGAATCGTGCCGTCTCCTCCACCACTGGCTAAGGTTTTCCCATCCAGACTAATCGCTACAGACGATACCGATCGAGAATGTCCCTTGAAGATACGCACTAACTTACCTGTAGCTAGATTCCACAGCCGAATAGTTGTATCTTGAGAACCACTGACTAAGGTTTTGCCATCAGGAGAGATTTCAACAGAATTCACCGAACCTAAATGTCCGGTAAGGGTATGCAACAGTTTACCCTTAGGCAGCTGCCAAATCTTAATAGTGTTGTCCCAGCTACCACTAACTAAGGTTTTGCTATCTGCACTGAAGGCTAAAGTCGCCACTGTATCTTGATGTCCAGTCAGGGTAACTAACGGTTTACCCGTGTTAAGATTCCAGGTCTTGATCCTACGGTCATCACCGCCACTGACTAAGGTTTGACCATCCGGACTAATCACCACAGCATTCACTGCGCCACCGTGACCTCGCCAGGTACGAATTAATTTACCAGTTGACAGATTCCACACAGAGATAGTGCCATCACTATGACCACTAGCAGCCATCAATCCCTGTACTGATCTCCCTTGAGCAAGGGTGCCAATCGCCACAGAACTAACTGAGCCAGTTCCTACCTTTAGGGTATTGGCCAACTTGTAGAAAACTGTTCCGGTCTTGGCAGATGCAGCTGTAGGAGAGACAGGGACTTGAGGAGTCTTTACAGGAGTTGGCAGTTTCAGCTGAGAGCGCCAGGTTAAATAAGTGTCAATGCTAATCCCAGATGCCACAATTGTGTCAGAATCCCCCACTAACCTGACCATGCCATTAATACCAATTACCCGCCCCTGATTATCTAATACCGGTCCACCACTCATCCCAATTCTGACCAAATTGGTATAACTCAGAGCATATCCCCTAGGAAGTTTAGAACTAGCATCGGTGAGCAATCCTTCAGTATTAATAAACCGCCGTTGTCGAGAAGCACCTCCAGAACGAGGCCATCCAGCAACATAAACCCTTTGACCTGCACTGATTTGCTGGGAATTCCCTAACCTAGCCACTGGGTAGTTAGAGGTGCTAATGAAAGGTAAGATCGCTAAATCTACCCCTGGCATCCGTCTGATGTAGCGGGAGTCTACAGGATAACGATTGCCATCAGGGGTTTGAATCCTGTAGATGCCAGCTTTTTGTAGCACATGAGCATTAGTCAGGATGTAATATGTATTTCCTTGGCGTTCAACAATTATTCCACTCCCACCCTGTTTTGGACCATCAATGCGGACAGTAATTTGTTGCGCAATATTTTGAGCAGCTGGTGTTGATATCACCACTGTGGGAATTGCTGGAATGATGGCGATGCTACCAATTAAAAACCCTGGAACTGTTTTAGATAAGATGTTCATCAAGCAAGACCTGAATCAATGGCGACGTTTTCTCTAGTTTTCCCTGTCTTGATGCACCCTATTATCTTTGAGTATTACCTTTGAGTATTATCTTTGAATAAGTTGCCAAAATGCTTTAGCAAATCGTTTTCCAACAATCAAATAACTTTCCGTTGTCAAGTGGACATGGTCTTGCAAAGCTAAGTCATCTGTAGTAATCATCCCAGTAGCTGGTAACTGGACTGTTTCCTGTTGCGCTTTCACGGTTTCCCAGTTCGGGAGCTTTTCTGGATCAGTAGTGGTGCCAATTTGAGCAAAAACTACTGGTAACTCAGGTTTCCCTAGGTCTTGACGGAAATCGTTGACTAACCTAACAAATTTATCAGCCCACTGATTTGGGAAAAATTTTCGACTTGGGTAGGCTTGAGGATTAAGGGCATCACTTTCTCCCTGAAAGAATAATAAACCTTTAATTTCTCCCATTGGTGAAGCTGCATAGGCTCGCTTTAAGCAAGAGCCATACAACGTATCTTCACTTAGATTTTTTTGCCACTCTTGAATACTAGAACCCCATTTAGCACAGGGAATTAAACCAACAATCAGCTCAGGATCGTATTTGAGCAATTCCGTAGCAAACGCCATCCCAGGACTTACTCCAGCTGACTTATCTTCCGAGACGTGATCAACTTGTCCACTTGGTGAATCAATCGGTTCTTGGCCTAGATGCCAGCGGTAATCGTTTCCAAAAACAAAAACTCTGGGGTGAGTAACGGAACTAGCAGGTGTGAGCTTACCACTTCCTGACATATTGGACTGTCCTGCCAAAATAAATAACGACATCTTGCCTTGAAAATTGGCAGGAACTGGTTTGCTTTGATTATGCTTAATGCTAGAATTGCTGAGGATACCGTAGCGTCTTAGCAACTGGTCTACTTGAGTAGACTTTTGTAGTATAATTACTAAAATAATACCGATAACTATACCGATAACTAGATATAAAATTATTGACCAATGTTTCATGATATATAAAGTTTATAATAGCTAGGAGATACACAATATTTTTTTCAAATTCCCACTCCCTACTCCCTAACACCTACTCCCTAATACCTACTCCCTAATACTTTGGAGCTCACCAAAATCATAATTTAGATCATTATCAATGACTTGTGAACTTTGTGGAAGAGATGTAGACCGATTGACAGTTCATCACCTGATACCGCGACAAAACACTAAGCGAAAAAAGATGAAACCTGGTCCAACGATTACTATTTGCCCTGCTTGTCATCGACAAATACATGCTTTATTTCCAAATAGTCGTTTAGCTCTGGAATTGAATACCTGTGAAGCCTTAAGAAATGACCCTCAGATGCAGAAGTTTTTAGCCTGGGTCACAAAGCAAAAGCCTGATAAGCGGGTCAGGGTTTATCGTTCTTAAGCGATCGCGTTTGTATCTGGATTGTAAACACAGGCCATAAAAAGGCATGCATGCAAGAGGCTTGCATACAAGAGGGGAAAGATATACGGAGTTTTATTGGATAAAAAATACCTCTTAGGTTTACATCTCAACTAGAAATGCTATACCTGTCCTTTTCGTGAAAAGGATATGTCAATGTGACAAGCAGCTTGCTACTTAATGGTTTCAAGCTGCTTGTCACCCCGTGAGAGTCTTGGCTCAGATAACTTGAAAATCCGAGATAGTCTCAATCCAGACCCTTGCGCCACAATGTAGCGGATTATCAGGGCGATACATCACCCGGCAAGGGCCATTGACTTCTACCGTATGACCGTAAATGTTTTTAGAGCCTCGTTTTACTGTAATCACTGGGTTGCGTTCCCCGGTGTTGTGATTTTGGCGAATCACTTTCTGATTAACGTGGATCACAGCCTTCGTGTAATTTGTACGCTTTGACCAATTCCGCTTTGGTCCACGAGTGCCAGGGGTGACCACGGGCATGCCATCAAACAAAGGAATCACCCAAGTTCTACCTACCTTATACGCTCCTTTGACTCTGCCCTTGCCCAGAAGGTAACGGACGCGAGTGGCGGAAACACCCAGTAAATCAGCGGCTTGTGCGGTAGAAATCATCATGGCGGCAAAACCATTGCTTTAACAATACTATTATTATAAACATATCTTGGATAAGATGCAAGGGGTTAAAAAAACTATTGCAGCGATGCAGCGCGGTCTTGGGAAGGCAGCGCGGTCTTGGGGAGGCAACGCCTTCACGCGGGGGTTTCCCCCGGAGACGAAACCTGTTTATTGTGGAGCCTTTATAGTTAGCAGGTTATGCAGATGCATGGTTAAATCTTTTTTAATAGCGTGATTTGCGCCTTCACGCGGGGGTTTCCCCCATGAGCGACTGCATGGCTGACAAGGCTCCACTATCTTACGGTAACTTCTAACCATGAGCGACTGCCGTGGTTCCTCCCATGAGCGACTGCCGTGGTTTCCCCCACTCGCGCTTTGCATGGCTGACATTATCGCTACCTCATAGAGTGGCCATAATGGGGTTAATAGTCTAAACCTACTTAATAGGTGGTTTAAGTGTTGTAAAACTATTGTATTGTTGCTACCTCACGGAATCGCTGGAATGGGTTTAGTTAGTTAAGAGGAGGTAATGGGTGGTTTAGGTATTGTAAAACTATTGCATTGTTGCTACCTCACGGAATCGCTGGAATGGGTGGAGTGGGTTAAGGGAGTTTAATACTCAGATTTGAGATTACCCCCTGGGTGACTGAGCAATAAAAAAGTACCCTCAAGGGTACTGTCTCCTGAAAATAATCAGCCTAGGATAGATTTATTGAGGGTTGACCGTTGACCGTCAATCATTCAACTTGGCATAAATATATTCAACAACTTTTACATCATTTGACTTAAACAATATAGACATGAGCGAAACCAATATTTATCAACAAATTTGGGAAAGTGACGAAAACCAATTCTCGGTTAGCACTCGCACTAGTTCCGGAGAATGGGAAGACGAAACTGCTGACATTCTATTAGATGAGCAGGTTAAAGCTAGCGGTCAACGGGAAATCGACTTAGCCACCCGACCCTTATTCTATAAAGTTAATGAAGACAAATTGGATAAAACCCCCACTTATAGCAGTTTCATTAAACTCTTAGATAACTACGCTATCCGCTCTCTTGACCCAGAATTTACTCCCGAAGAAGAAGAACATGAGCAGTTAGATTTTATTTCTTTGATTCTCTCTACCAAACCGATCCAGCTTGCCCGAAAGTATATTAACGAAGAGTTAGGTGAGACTCTTTCGGAGCAGCAATTTAGACACAAGCTACAGCGCATCTGGTTTGAACTCTACACCAATTACTTCAAGGGCAAATCAACTCACTTCGCTTCTGGCTTTGAGCATGTATTTGTTGGGGAAGGAAAATACAATATCCGCTCTGGAGATAAACGAGAAACTCTGGGCACTATTTCTGGTTACCACTCATGGGTAAAATTCTACCTTGATGAGAAAAATCAGCGAGTTAATTTTCTCGGCTACAAGTATGACTTACGAGGGAATCAAGGACCGAATAATCCCAACGTTGTCACGTTACAAATGACCCAAAACGTGACTGATATGGGAGGCAATGTTATTGCTAAATTGTTCAAGGAGAAAGGGGGATTTTTTGTTGGACCAAGCCCTGAATGTGAAATCGCGCTCGCAACCGTTGCCTATTATGAAAGTGTCTACCGCAAGTTAAGGGGTGACAAGGCTCGAATTACTATCAATGATGCCACCTACGATTTAGTCCTCTACCGCAGTACTAATCCCAATGGTAGCCGTGGCGAATTTATTCGTTCCTTCTTTCCCATCTTCCTGAGCAAGGATGGCCCAACTCCTGGACCGATTATTGAGCCACCACCAGTTCGGAAACCGAATTTTAATAATGATGGTCCTGTGGTAGTCGTAGCGGCATTACCTAATCCTGAAGGCTCCGATCAAGGGGGAAGGGAGTGGGTTAAGTTGAAGAATGTGACCAGTGAAGCCATTGACCTCACTGGCTGGGATATGGTAGATAAACTAGATCGTCCCCAACTCCTGAGTGGCATTCTTCAACCTAACGAAGTTAAGCAATTCCCCATCACCCGTTTAACTCAATCCTCTATGCACTTGAGCAATAAATCAGGATTGATCACAGTACGCGATCGCTCCTCTAAGGAGATAGCAACAGTGACATACTCTCGTGCTCGTTCTGGTGACATCTTTCAATTTAATAGTGATATCGAGTCAGATTAATCACTTGGTATTTAGGTTAATCAATCGTTAATTGTTAGTTGTTAATTGTCAATTTCAATTTCAATTATCGATTGTAAATTGACGAAAAAACCCAGAATGATAAGTATTCAAAAAGACAGGATATGAATAAGCTGTCGCCCATTTAAACAACCTTTGCTTAGATCAGGAAAAAACCTGAAACTCTTGTCCCTTCTGCATTCTAACTTCTGCCTTGCTGTTAGGAATTTTGTAAGCTAATGCGCTAGGCGCACGCGTGCGCGTTCAGCTAATGCGCTACGCCCACGCGTGGGCGTTCAGTTATCAGTTATCAGCTTATGGGCTATGGGCATCCTAATTGAGGTGCTAAGGTTTATTGTAAGCTGACGGCACCTCAAGTAGCGTGAGCTTTTAGCTCACGGCTGACCGCTGAATGCTTCCGGCATTTTTAATGCATAATAGTTTACTTATGTACAGAGCCATCAGGCATAGTTGCACCCTTGAGGTTAAAACGCCAGCGCTTAGCCCTCTTGATGTCTAAGTTAGCACCTTTAAGGTTAGCCCCGCCCAGGTTAGCACCATGCAAGCGAGCACCGTTTAGGTTAGCCCCCTCTAGGTTAGCTCCCGACAGGTTAGCCCCCCTGAGATCAGCTTTCCACAGGTTAGTCCCCTCTAGGTCGGCACCACTGAGATTCGCCCCCTGCAGCTTAGCTTTATTGAGGTTCTTATCCTGTAGGTTGATATTTGGTAGATTGCAGCCTTGGCATTCTCCACTGGTTAGCAACTGTCTGGCTGGACTAGTGACCCAGCCATAGGTTATAGCTGATGAAGAAGCAGCCACAAGGCTGAGGGTGGCAAGTTTTACTACTGCCTTTGTTGGTTGTATCGCCTGCAACAGTGTTTTTAGAGGAGTGAGATCATTCACCACATCAATCCGCTTCAGGGCTTTTAGGGCAGTTGCGGCATCGGAATAGCGATGTTTGAGGTTAGGTGCCACCATTTTGTGGAGCCAATGAATAAACTGGGGATTTAGCTTGGGCAACAATGGTTTGAAATTAATCCGATAATTCTCATCAACTAAAGTGTTGATATCGCTAGATTTTGTTCCTGTCAGCAAGCAAATCAGGGTTGTGCCTAAGCTATACAGATCAGATGCTTTGGTCAATTGCCGATTAAACATCTGCTCTGGTGGCATAAACCCTACACTACCTTTAACAACGCTACTGAGGGTTACATCCCCACCTGCTATCCGGGCAAAACCGAAATCTACTAGATACACCTTCAAGTTGCCCTGTCTATCAACCAAAATATTTTCTGGTTTAATATCTCGATGAATCACAGGAGGTTGGCGCTGTTGCAAGTAAACCAAGACTTCCAAGACCGCGATCGCAATTTGCTTAACTTCTTGTGGTGTCCACTGGTAATCTGCGGCAAGGGAAGGTGCTGGTTTATATTCTTGGACTAAGCAAAATCCAGTGGGAGTGTCAAAAGAATCGATATAGCGAGGAATACTAGGATGATTGAGCTGCTGCAGGAGTTTAATTTCTCGCTCATAAGTGTCGTATTCTGCCCAGCTAGTGCCTAATTGGGAAAACTGCAACTGCTTAATCACAACCGGTTGCTGAGTCTCCAGTTGTGTCGCCAGGTAGGTGACTCTACCCCCAGCGTGATTTTGTCCTAACTCTTGTTTAATTTCATAGCCCTGGGGGCTAAAGTCTAAATCCTTGCTCATAGTGCTAATTTCAACTTTCCATGTTTAAGAAGCGGATATGATGACCACCGAAGAACACAAATCTAATATCTATCCTGGCATATAGTTTTGATACCCAGTTGCTTTCTGTTGTAGCAAATGAGGACAAAAGCTGGAGATGGAACAGGGGTGAACAGTGGAAGCTTTGGCGTTGTCAACAATTGTCAGATCATCCCGCAACGGGAGTAAGGTTCATCATTAAAATGGCTGATCACTGATAGCTGATTAAATATATCTTATTTAATATAGCTGATTTAATATAGCTGATTGCTTACATCCCATTTCCTACCGGGTGACACTACAGCAAATCTAATTACTTCTGTAAACCACTAATTCCGGAAACACTGTTGGTTTCTTGAAAAAAACTAAATAGAAGTGATTCTGGTAGGAAAAAATTCTTTGAAAATTAATCCAAATCATTCCTTATGGGGAAAGCTCCTCAACGGGCGTTATAAAATCATTGAATCTTTAAGTGCTGGGGCATTTGGCAAAACCTATATCGCAGAGGATACCCAACAACAAAGCCATCCCCACTATGTGATTAAGTATCTTCAGCCCAAAAGCGATGATCCTCAAAAATGGCAATTTCTTAAGCGTCTCTGGCTCAATGAAGCTCAAACCTTGATCAAACTGGGCAGCCATAACCAAATTCCTCGTCTACTTGATTATTTTGAAGATCACCAGGGATTTTACTTAGTTCAAAACTTAATTGTCGGAGAAACTCTTAGTAATGAACTGCCAATCAGTCAAAACAGTAATAAACGCTATAGCGAAAACCAGTGCATTGAACTATTAGAAGATGTTTTAGGCATTCTAGAATTTATTCACCGCCAAGGGATAATTCATAGAGACCTCAAACCCAATAACCTAATCAGACGAGAGTCAGACCGTAGGCTAGTTTTGATTGATTTTGGTACTGCTGAGCTGATTAATTCAAAGTCAATCCAAGCCAATCTGACCGAGATCCTATCGTCTGATCCATCGAAGACAATTCGTCCCTTTGCCTACATACCCCCAGAGCAACTTGCTGGTCAATCCTTTCCTAACAGTGACATATATTCCCTAGGAATGATTGCGATTCACGCCCTCACAGGCATGACCCCAATGCAATTGGCTGACCCTAAGACTGGTGAGATTGATTGGCGAAAACATGTATCGGTTAGCGATAAAATGGCGTTTGTACTCAACCATATGGTTGAGTACAACAGTAAACAACGCTATCAGTCAGCAAATGATGCCTTAATTGTACTTAAAACACTCATGTGTACTCAAAGTCCTGATTTAAAAGTATCTATTGCTAAGTCTGACTCAGAACTGATCACCGAGCATTCAGCACTCAGTATCAAGTTTAGTGACAATGACACTTTTGAATTAAACGTGCTAGATGCTAAGTCTGACTCCAGGGTTACCATTGAAGACTCAGCAGTGACTAGGGAGTCTAGCTCACAAGAATTAAAACAGGCAACGCCATTGTCTGACTCAGGAGTCAAAACTGAGCAAGATAGCCTTAAGAATAAAAACTCAGAAAGTTGTCATAACGATTCAAAATTTAGTCTTCAAGAATTAAAAACTAGTCATAATGATTCAAAAATTAACAATAAAAAATCCAAAACTAGTACTAATGACTTAGTACTTACCACTGATGAACCGGAATTACATTGGAAAGTGTATGTTCGTGAATTCGCCCTGTATAGCTGGCCAAAATTGCCACCTTTACTGAAAAGAATCGGAGTCGGAGCAGCAAGCTCCAATGCTATAGCTATTTTAATCGGACTTTATGCTTTACTCAATGCTTCTGCGTCTCGTTCTGAATTTGATATTCTACAAAAGGCCATCAAACACTATCAAGCCGGTAATTTGGAGGAAGCGATCGCACTAGCAGAATCGATTCCTAGGGATAGCCTGATCTATGAACAATCTTTAAATACGGTTCAACAGTGGCAGCAACAATGGCAAAGTGCTGAAGCTCTGTTTAAGGCTACAGAGCAAGCCTTTTATCAAGAACGATGGTCAGATGTGCTTGAGGGATACGATAAAATGCCCTCAATTGGCTTTTGGCAAAAGAAGATGGAGCCCTTAGTCAAGAAGGCAAAACCTCGCCTTGAAGCACAAGCCCAAGGATTATTAAACCAAGCCTACAAACAAGCATTAGCCCAAGACTTTAGCAATGCGATCGCACTACTCGAACAAATCCATCCAGAAACCCGCACCGGTGCTAAAGTCCAACCAAAGCTGAAGGAATATCAGCAAAAGCAAAAGATTCGAGCAGAGTACTTGTTACAAGAAGCCTATGAACAAGGAGGACAGGGTAACTTTATTCAAGCGCTAGTGTATTTGTCTCAAATCCCTAAAGAAACCCCCACCTACGAGAAAGCGAGAATCAAGATAGCTGAGTATTCCCGCAAGCAGCATTTAAAGGAAGAAGTGGAACGACAAGCTGCATTAGCTAGAGCAGTGTTAGAAAAACAAAAGCAATCAGGGGTTAACCAAAAACCGTTGCTCAACGTCAACGTTGAATCAAGCGGTTCCTCACTAAACCATGGGCTACAGTTGCAAGAAGTCAACCATTAGGATAATACTGTTGACTACTGACTGGTGACTACTAACTGGCTCATAGTTAGCTGACTATTTACTTTTGACTAAATAGCGCTGACTGTAACCTGTACTCAAAACTCCCGACACAACAGTGATTTCAAAAAAATTTGCGAAAATACTTGCCAGACTCTGTAATTTATGATTATAATCAGTAGATGTGAAGAGCAATTGTTTGGCAATCCTCAGTAGCTCAGCGGTAGAGCGGTCGGCTGTTAACCGATTGGTCGCAAGTTCGAATCTTGCCTGGGGAGTTTAACTATTATAAATAACAGCTCCTGATAGCCTTGAAGTTATTCAAGGTCTAGAGAGTTAGCAGATTAGACTTCCCCTGAAATCCCTTGTCAGTGGATACTAAGATTTTTCACTCTTGGGTCGTTTATTGTTGCTCAACTAGACAATAAGCGCGTTTGGGCATGGTAGAGTATTTTGACAATCAAGTTTTATGCAGGGAATAGCTTAGACCATTACCCTGAAATTCACAAAATCCTGATTGACTGGCCACTAGCCCAGAAATCAGGATTGGTGATTGGTGATCTCAGATTGTAATCCTTAAAGATTGGAAACTGCGCTAACCTATTCCAGGTAGGTATGTGAACCAAAAAATTCGACAAAACAAGCTAAGCAATGGGATTCCAGAGAAAATCACAAATGGAGGGCTATCTGTGCAGGGGCAGTTTCCTTTGACTACGGTAGGGGCACTTGTCTTAACTACAAGTGGACGAATTTTGATTGTCAAAACCACTAAATGGCGGGGTCAATGGGGTGTACCAGGAGGTAAAGTAGAATGGGGTGAAACCCTTGAGGATGCACTCCTCAGGGAGTTTCAGGAAGAAGTTGGTCTAGATTTGACTCAGGTACGCTTTGGGTTGCTACAAGAAGCAGTGTTGGACTCACAGTTTGTGCGAGAAGCCCATTTCATCATGGTTAATTACTATGCCTTTTCTGCCAGGGAAACCATCACTACCAACGAAGAAATTGAGGAATGGGCATGGGTGACTCCCGAAAAAGCTCTGGAGTATCCTCTCAATACCTACACTCGCGTGTTAATAGAGGACTATCTAGAAAAGCAAATTTATACTTATTATGGTATATCTGGCGTTGCTTAATAATGGAATGATTTGACTCGTTTTGTGGAAAGCGTACCTGTGGAACGGGCATCTTGCTTGTTTTAAAAGCAGGTTTTCCTTAGGAAAACGCTGCTAGTATCCTATGTTTAGATAATATCAAGATTTTCTAAAACTGCTTTAATTTTAGAAACTTCATGAGTTCTGAATAGATCGGTTTTTCCTAGTGCAGCAAAAACTGCCGTAAAAAGCTGAGCGCTTCTGACCTCTTCTCCAAAAATTTCCAAGGCTGAGGGCATGGTATGAAAAACTGGAAAGCCAAGTTTTCTAAGTCTAAAACCATTTAAAAGACTTCTGACTTGATATCCCATCCGACTTGATACATTCTGGTATTGGTAGTAAAAATTTGTGTATCCCAGACCGACAGCTGGGTCGATGAAAATTTTTCTTACCCCCAGTTTCGTTGCTCTTTCTATCTCCTGGCCAAAATAATCGTAGAATAAATCTATTGGATCTTGAGCTAAATTAAAATCAAATTCCCCTACATCTCTGGCATGTTTGCCTTGGAGGTAGCAGATAATAATTGCGGCATCGAAATCAGCTACAACTCGATACATTTCATCGCTATTTTCACGGCCAGTAAAGTTGATGACGTTGGCCCCAGCTTTTAAACACTCCCTAGCGACTTCAGGATAATAGGTTTCAATTGAAGTCAATATACCTTCTTTACTCAGAGTTTGAAGGACTGGTAAAAGTGAGCTTGTTTGTTTAAATTCATCAGCCCTCTCTGTGTTTGGTGAACTAGCTTCAGCACCAATGTCTATTATGTCTGCCCCTTGAGCAGTTAACACCTTGGCACGACGAATCGCTTGTTCTGGATTATAACAGATGCTGTGATTCCACCAAGAATCTGTAGAAAGATTGATGACTCCTAAAATAGCTGACTGAGAATTAAAGTTAAATTTTCTATGGCCAATAGTTATCTCTTGTACTTGGGCATTATGATAATCATCTTTGTGTTTATCATAGATTTCGTAAATATCTTTAAGGGTCAGCATATTTCAAATTTACTTAGATCGACAAAATTAATGAATGTTGATAAACAACGTTTATCACCTAGCTAATTTACCCAATTTATATGGCTCTCCTAGAGTGGCTATGATAAATTATGATCAAATAAGCGCTATAGTGCTTGCCCAGTAATGCTTTGATTGATTTAAAAATGCAATTTTCATGAAAATGTATTTTTAGTTGATTCAATTCCTTGCTATTTAAGGGGTTAAGCCCATTTAAACTACTCATTTACTATAATCAGTCTAGGAGAGCCATTTATATATCGGTTAAAATAACCATAAAACTATAATCTCCATGCTCCGGCAACTTCTAAAACTTGTCCCGTTATGTAATCTGAATCGGGACTGATAAAGAAATATACAGCATTACTTATTTCTTTCAAGGTTGCAGGGCGTTTCGTGGGTAGTAGAGGAATTGATTCTTCTAAATCAATGGAATTTTCTGCCACTCCTGGAGATAGGACATTAGCAGTTATATTATATTTTACCAATTCTTTAGCTAAGGACTTTGTATAAACAACGACACCAGTTTTTGCAATAATGTAGGGTGCATTGCGGTGGTGCGCGATCGGATGTTGGGCACTGGCACAGGCGAAGTTGACAATCCGCCCACCATTAGCTGCTTTGAGGTAAGAAATTGCTGGTTGAGTGACATAGAAAGTAGAATTGAGGTTAGAGTCGAAAACCTCTTGCCATTCCTGGACTTGTACTTCACTAATGGGTTTTTCTTCCAAGTAATTGCCCACATTATTCACAACTACCGATAAACCTCCTAGTTGTGCTGCTGCATTTTCTACCAATAACTTTGCTTGCTCTGGTTTGGTGATATCTGCTTGTAGGGCGATCGCTTTTACTCCGTGAGTGGCTGCTTCTTCAGAAGCTTGCTTGGCTGCTTCTTCACTGCGGTTATAGTGAAATGCAACATCAAATCCCTTACTAGCTAAATCAATAGCGATCGCTTTTCCAATTCCCACTGCTGATCCGGTCACTAAAGCTTTTTTCAGCATTGTCTTTTTTTACAATTTTTTTTTCAATTGATAATACTGCTTGAGTTACTCCATCAGCATTATTTTTGGATTGGTTTTAAGCCCAATATACCCAAAATATAATATGATTCATCGGAATTTTTACAGGCTGAATTGCCTGATTTTTTCCTATTTTTATTATAGTCTATCAACCGTATTTGATATCCTCAAAAAAATTAATACCGAGTGACTCCGGAAATATCTAACTTTTCGAGAAGTTGGGAGACTTTCATTTCCGAGACTGGCTCTATCCAATCAGGAGCAATTTCGGCCAAGGGCACTAACACAAATGCTCTCTGTGTCATACGTGGGTGAGGTATGATTAGATCAGGAGTATCTAGAATCAGGTTACCGAACAAGACTAAATCTAAATCTAAGGTTCTGGCTCCCCAATGTTCCAAACGAACTCTACCAAACTTTTGCTCTGTTTCTAGCAGAGTCTCTAGCAACTTTTGGGGACTTAGTTGTGTGTCCACTAGGGCGCAACCATTGATATAATCTGGTTGCACAGGTCCAATAGGTTTAGTTTTGTACCAACTGGAGCAGGTTTTGACAGTAATCCCTGGAGTTTTTTCGAGTTCGATCACAGCAGCTTCTAAGGTTGCTTGAGAATCACCGAGGTTACTACCTAGTGCGATCGCGCTAAGGGTACCTTTGCTAGTTGATAAGATTTCGGGATTAGATACCATAAAGCTCCTGAAAGAAGAATTGGTGGCAAGCTACTCTTGTACAAGAATTTATACTACCATAGAAAGATTCAATAGCTGAAAAAAAATTTGAAGCTCCTATGACTAACTGCTATTAACTAGCAATAATACCTACTAGGCAGATCACCACAAGCCATGTGTGAGCCTTTAAGACTGCGCTCCATCGCTACTGCCTACTACCTACTCTCATTAACCTAGAACTAAAGTACCTCACCCAATTGGGAACTATTATATAATACTAATGGCAATAGGCATAGCTTCTGAAGCTAAGATGACCCGACCAATTAAGCAGCTTTGTTGATGACCGCAAGCTTTCAATTTCTTAATACATTCATCAGCTTTTACGGCTGGAATAGCTGCTAGGAGTCCACCAGAGGTTTGAGGATCGAATAACAACTGGTAGTTAGGTAAATGACTAACGCCTAATGAATTCTTGATGTAGATAGACGATCGTAAATTTTTAGGGTGAATAGAACTAGTGATTCCTGCTTCCACAGTTTCTATTGCTCCTGGTAATATCGGAATCGCTGCTAACTCTAATTCCACGCCTACGTTTGAGGCGTTAACCATTTCCAGAAGATGCCCTAACAGTCCAAATCCGGTAATATCAGTACAAGCTGTTGCGCCAGATTCACGAAAAACTTGCGCGGCGGTTTGATTAGATAGTAACATGGATTCCACTGCCTGCTCAATCCAGCGACCTTTGGCTTGGTAGCGCATATTAGCAGCAAAGAGAGTTCCCGTCCCAATGGCTTTAGTAAGAATCAGCACTTGACCAGGTTTCATACCGCTTTTGCGCAGTAGTTGTTCAGGATGAGCGAGACCGTTGCAGGATAGGCCAAAGGCTAATTCTGCCCCTTCGGTAGTATGGCCACCAATTAAGGAAGTCTGAGATTCTTGGAGCATTTTATTGGCTCCAGACATCACTTGATAAAGGGTTTCCTCGACCTTATCTTCTGTCCCGTAGGGAATTGTGACGACGGCTAAGGCACTTTGTGGGGTTGCCCCCATGGCAAAAATGTCACTCAAACAATGATTGGTGGCAATTTGACCGAAAATATAGGGGTCATCAATCAAGCTGCGAAAATAATCGATAGTCTGTACCATCAATTGACCTTCTGGAACTTGCAGGATAGCGGCGTCATCAGGGTCACTCAGTCCCATCACAATATCAGGTCTTTCCAAGATGGAGAGCCGTTTGATTACCCTTTCTAAGGTGGTACTACTGACTTTTGAACCACAGCCAGCACAGGGCATTGTCCGGTGTCTTGGGGATTCTTGAGAAGGAATTGGGATAGTTTTGGCTTCTATCATTGGTGGTAAGTCCTCAAACTTACTCATGAATTTCCGGTCGATGTGATCTTTCCTCTGCCACATCCATCGAGAGTGCCAACCGAAGAATGACCAAGATGCGATCGCACTGTTGTCCCCTGTGCCAATTAAACTTAGATACCGCTTCTGGGGAATATAGGGGATAAGTTTTTTTCCTAATACAATTCGTTGCAGGTTTTTAAATAACGGCTTGCCCTGACGAACAGCAAATACCCCGGCTTTGGGACGTTGGTAATTTTGCATAGTAGCAATATCACCGGCTGCAAAGATATGAGGGTGGGAAATTGATTGGAGGGTATCAGCAACTAGAATAAACCCCCGTTCATCTGTGGTTAATCCTGAGGCTTTAATCCAACTTGGAGCCGAAGCTTGAGTCACCCAAAAGACATGATGGCATTCTACCTTTAATCCAGAGTCACAGATAACATTTAGTAATTGGGGTAGTAATTGGGGGTCTAGATTAGCACTGTCACTATTATTGTTTGCTATCGATTGATTCAGTTGATTCTGAGCGAAATAGGGAGATAGTTGACTGACACGTTCGAGTAAATGAAGCTGAATTCCCCGCTGTAATAAAATTTTTTTTAAGTGGTTGCTGACCCAATAATTGTGATGGGGTAACAGTTTAGTGCCTCGATGGAAAAGGTGAATTTGTAAATTATTACTGGGCTGGGGAGCATTAGTCAATCGTTCATGCAATAGTTTATCTAATTTCCCTTGGACATTCAGTGCCAATTCTACTCCCCCTGCCCCACCACCAACGATACCAAGGCTCAGAGCTTGCTTTGGGTTCTGTGTGACTCCTGCCACGATTCTCTCCCAAGCTGCCAAAAACTTAGGTACGGGTTTAGCAGCGATCGCATACTTGTCAGCTCCCGGGGTTGACATTGTCCTTGGCGTACTGCCAATATCAATCGACAAGTAATCAAAGGCAACGGGAGGATGGTCGGTACAGATAACTTTATTATCATTTAAGTCCAGACCGATTACCCTGTCTAGATATAACTGTGCCTTAGCAAAGCCAGCCAGACGGCGCAAATCAATGTGAGCTTGATCGTAACTGTAAAAACCTGCGACATAACCGGGAAGCATCCCTGAATAGGGAGTATGGGAGGTATCAGTAATGAGGGTGAGACGAACCCCTGGAATGGGTTTCATGCCAAACATTTTCAGCGCGATCGCATGGCTGTGACCGCCACCAACTAACACTAAATCTTTGGTAATGGTATGGGAATCTGGCTGCATAAACTTGTTAATAAACCTCTTTAAAAAAATGATTAATTTTTGATTTTAATCATACTACTTTGTTTGGAAATGTAGTTGAAAACATTTAGTTTTATAGTTTAACTATTTATTGAAAAAATATAACTATTATAAATGGTATATATAGGGTTGATAATATCGGTAATTTAAACATATTTTTTGCCCTACTCCCTACTCCCTACTCCCTACTCCCTATTCCCTATTCCCGTCTTGATGCAGTCGCTCATGGGGGAAACCCCCAAGACCGCGCTGCATCGCTACTCCCTACTCCCTAGAACGAAATTACCTCACCCAATTAAAAATTGCTATATAGTGTATGATTATCAGGATCATGATTTGATAATCCCCCAAACATACCTATGAAAAAAAGGTTACTAGGACTACTATTTATAGTATTGCTGCCTTTTAGCGCCTGTTCGTCTCAACCGCATTCTGCCACCTCCTCTAGGAATGGGGCGCAGGTACAATCCTTCACTACAGGAGCGATTCCCGATCAAGATCCAGAAAAGTTGCAGCGACTCTACGGCAAGCTGACTGATTACCTAGAAGCAGAGCTTGGTGTACCAGTAGAATACAAGCCCGTAACTGACTATGCGGCTGCGGTGACAGCGTTTCGAGTTGGGGACTTAGATCTCGTCTGGTTTGGGGGACTGACAGGGGTTCAGGCGCGGTTGCAGGTAGATGGGGCAGAAGCGATCGCTCAGCGAGACATTGATGCAGAATTCCACACTGTTTTTATCGCTAATAAAAACAGCCAGATTAAGCCAATTCAGGATATCAGTGGTCTGAAAGCTTTAAAAGGAAACACCTTTACCTTTGGCAGTGAGTCTTCAACCTCTGGACGCTTGATGCCTCAGTATTTTCTAGAGCAAGCTGGGGTGCAACTGGAGGACTTCAAAGGCAAAATTGGGTTTTCCGGTTCCCACGACAAAACGATTCAGTTAGTAGAAGCTGGTAGTTATAAAGCTGGAGCATTAAACGAGCAGGTCTGGAAGAGTCGGGTTAATTCAGGGGAAGTGGATTTAGAGAAGGTTGAGGTAATTTGGCAAACCCCTTCCTATTATGACTACCACTGGGTAATTAATCCTAAGGTAAAAGAGCGCTATAGTGATGATTTTGTCCAGCGAGTCCAAGCAGCCTTGTTAAAACTAGACCCTAATGTTCCAGAACAAAAAGAGATTCTCGACTTGTTTGGGGCAGCTAAGTTTATTCCTACAAAAAATAGTAATTATGCTCAGATTGAAGCAGTTGGTAGGAAAATTGGTAAAATTAAATGAGCAATCATCCAGGTTTACCAATCTTTGAACTCAAACAGGTATCCCAGCAATTTGGTCAGTTTCGGGCACTGGCTAATGTTAACCTCAAGATTTATCCAGGTGAAAGAGTGAGCTTAGTTGGGTCAAGCGGTGCCGGAAAAAGCACCTTGATTCGCCTGCTCAATGGCACATTACTCCCAACTGAAGGGGAAGTTTGGGCTTTAGGGCGCAATCTTTCTAAGCTATCTCCCCATCGGTTGCGTCAGGTACAGCGACGAATTGGTACGGTTTATCAACAGTTTAATCTCGTCAATAACCTCAGGGTGATTCATAATGTCAATGCTGGCCATTTAGGGCGCTGGTCATTTGTCAAAGCAGCCGTTTCTTTAGTATTTCCTTTAGAAGTGGAAACAGCTGCAAAGGCTTTAACTCAAGTCGGAATTCCAGAAAAGCTCTATGCACCAACAGATAAACTATCTGGTGGACAGCAACAAAGGGTAGCTTTAGCCAGAGTGCTAGTGCAAAATCCTGAGGTGATTCTCGCTGATGAACCCATTTCTAATTTAGACCCTCAATTGAGTCGGGAAATTATGGATTTGCTCAGGGATATAAGTGACAAAGGCTCGAAGACCTTAGTTATTAGTCTGCACGCCCTGGAATTTGCCCGCAATTATTGCGATCGCTTAGTAGGATTACGACAAGGAAAGATTGTATTTGATATTCCAACAGCCGACTTGTCGCCGAAAATGATAGAAGCTCTATATAGACTGGAGACACCAGAATCAACTGTGTTACCAAGCCTCATTAAGAATATCAAACAATATAGCAGTTCTCGATGGGGTGAGAGACTTTCGTCCTCGGTTAATGGCAATAGGGAGTAGGGAGTAGAGGTAACAACATTGACGTTACTTTCAATAGTCAAGCAGTTATCTCGTCCGCCCTTATTAGATCGACATCGGCTGTGGGGACTGTTGTTTTTTGTTGCGATTGCTCTTTCCGCCTACCAAGCTGGAATATTTCAACAAGACCTATTCAATCCCGGTGGATTTCCGTTACTCTGGCGATTTTTGCGGGCTAGTTGGCACCCAGAGATGAGTCCTGAGTTTTTGCGCCTGACCCTGAATGCCACTCTTACGACCCTCGCCTATGCCGCTTGCGGAACCTTTCTGAGTATCTTGCTGGGGATGGTAGGAGGAATTTTAACATCACAGGTGTGGTGGTTGACCGTCTTTCCTCACTGGCCCTTGTCCCAAACTATTTGGCTAGGCATACGGGGACTGCTCGCCTTTCCTAGAGCCATTCATGAGATGATATGGGGGATATTTTTCGTCAATATCTGGGGGTTAGATCCCCTAGTGGCCATAATTGCGATCGCTATTCCCTATGGTGCCATCGTTGCCAAGGTCTTTTCAGAAATTCTGGATGAAACGCCACGGGAACCGTTAATGGCCTTGCTCAATAGTGGCGTATCCCCCTTAACTGCACTTCTGTACAGTCTGATTCCCCAAGCCTTTTTAAATCTTCTTTCCTACACTGTCTATCGCTTTGATTGTGCCATTCGTTCAGCAACAGTACTGGGGATTATTGGTGCTGGAGGATTAGGTTATCAGATGTTTCTGAGTTTACAGTCCCTGCGTTACGAGCAACTGTGGACATTTTTCTATGTTCTGGTGTTATTAAACGGCGCAGTCGATATCAGTAGTGCTATATTGCGCCGTCGGATTAATCTAAGCCTGCTTTTGATTTTAGTCTGCCTTTGCTTTTTGAGCTTTTGGTATGTCAGTCCCGGACTCAGCAAGGTTTGGTCTCCTCGTAGTCAGGAACTTTTGGGGGATATTGTCCAAAGGGCATTTGCACCAGAAATTAATGGAGTGCAATTCCCACAGTTATTGACTCTCTCCATCGAAACCCTTGCCATGTCGATACTAGGGATTGCTGGTGCTGGTATTGGTGGCATGGTGCTGTCTTTTCCCGCAGCCCATAATTTTCTCCTTCCTGGTGGATTGCTCAATCCCAATCCCAAGGTATTAACTATTGCGTCGATACAAGGTTGGACAATACTGGTGCTAACTCGGATAGTCCTACTGTTTTGCCGAGCCATTCCCGCACCGATTTGGGCAATAGTAGGGCTGTTTGTCCTGTTTCCTGGAATTTTACCCGGTGCGATCGCACTGGGATTAAACAACCTCGGTATTCTAGGCAGATTAATGACAGAAACCAATGAAAACCTGGAAAAGCCTCCTTTAGAAGCCTTGAAAGCCCAGGGAACTCCAGGAACCCTGCTATTTCTCTATGGAATACTGCCGATTAACTTGCCCCGTTTCCTAGCTTATATCCTCTATCGCTGGGAAGTCTGCATCCGGGAGACTGTCATGGTCGGATTAGTAGGAGCTGGAGGGTTAGGTCTGTTGCTGACCGAACAATTGAGCAGCTTTGACTATAGCAGTGTAGTGGTAACGCTGTTTTGTTTCGTGATTTTGACCTTTTTAGTCGATTGGGTCAGTGCTGCCGCTAGAGGCTCAAGAACTTAAGTAGTAATCCTGAGAGTTCTCACAAACTTGAGAAAGCATTACTAGGACAAAGTATTTCGGCACAACTATACTCGGAGCAAAATGATTGATCTTTAAAATCCTTAGCCATACTTGAATTAACTTGAATTAACTTCAATTAACTTCACCCCATCACCCGATCTGTGAGTAAACCAATTCTCTAGCTATTTTTATAGGCACAAAAGAAACTTTTTGTCGATGATTTACGTCACCTAACGTTATGACAATTGTCACAACCCCTATTACCGTAGGATCACTCACGATTCACGAAAAATTCAGGATACTGAAGATAGGGGTAACTACTTAATAACGTTACTACTAGATGACGTTGCGACTAGAGGAGTGTAAAATGTTGGAAAAACTTATCTTAGCTATCACCTTCACCTTAGTACTTTATTTATCGTCAGATTTCGGTTTAATCAGCACCGACTCAACATCTTCTGGTCCTCCGGCATCGGACTTTACAGAAGAAGTTGTGAGTCACTTAGCATCAAACTGACATCTGACACTATTCCATTAATCCTTTTTGTCACCTTTTTAGGACTAAATCCGCTTTACTTTTTCAGTGATTTGTGTAATTTGTTGGTAATTTGTTCCCACAAGCTCTTCTGAGTTTTAGGCTGCAAAGATTCATCCTCTGGCATAGGTTCATTCAAATAGCGGTAATGTTTCCAGATATCCCAGTAAGGACAACCAGGCTGAATACGAATACCAGCCCAGTGTAGATATTGTAGGGGTTGATTCAAATTTGGATCAATAAGTCGTACTCCTTGGGTTTGAAATTGTTTACTACCTGCCCAATTTCCTGGAGCTCCCCCTGGTCTACGCACAATATTAAATCGGTGGTGCATCTGCTTCAATATCATATAGTTGATAATCGGCTGATCGGAGGTTTTCTGGGAAAAGTCAAAGTATTCGGGATGAGCCGCACACTCAGCAAAGGTTTCATATAAAGTTTCTTCACTAATCTTATTTTTCTTGGCTCCCCAAAACCCCCCATTAAAGATATCCTTTAGTTCCGCTTCACTAAAAATATTATCTTCAATAACTTTAGGGGTGAAAACATTGGTGATTCCCCCGACATGCTGGTAATCACAGCAAATAAAATCATTGTCAGCTAAGTAGTCAAGAGTATCTGCTATCTTCTCAAAAACAACGATATCGGTATCGATATAAATAAATTCATCAAAGCTTCCAAACCAGCAAGCCTGTTTCCGGAACTGATTCGGTCTAGCAAAAAATCCTTCCCCGAAAATTTCGTGTAGCTTAGTAGACAGGCGTTCAATAAACGCCAAATCTGGATAAATCTCTACCCCATAGGACTCTTGGAGAACTTGAGCCACCTTTTGATAATTGTCATCATAGGGAATCAAAACAATTGGGGTATCGATATCATAACACCGGATACTATTTAGTAACGCAATAGACTGCTCAATCACCCGGTCATTAGCAGTGATGTAAATTCCACGATTCATAAAATCTACCTCAACGACTCAATCCTAACTTCTTGAATACTTTAGTGGTTAAACTAGGAGGCTGGTTATAAGGTTTAGCTTTAGTGGTAAACTGAGGACGTTTTTCGGGTTGATGATAATATCGGTAATGTAAGAAAATATCCCGGTAGGGAAAGTCGATATTATCCCCAGCACACAGTTTATTGAAAACTTTTGATTTGATTCCAATGTAATGGAGATAAGTCAGGCGATTTCCATGATCATAAACTAGATTATCCCGAACCTCAAAGTGAGGAGATGTTACCGAATTACCGGTTCTTTTATCTTTAGGTAAACTCACAGCAAAATTATGGATCGATAACCCAGATCTCATCCTCATGTAGTTGAGTACAGATTGGTTAGGCGCTCGCTTATACAGAACCTCTGCTTCCCCATTTGCTAACTGAGAAACTAACCATTCTCGCTGCTCTTCAGGAAATAATCCCCGCTTAGATCCATAAAATCCGGAACAAAAAATTTCTGAATTAATCTGGGATTCATCGAATAGTTCCAGTAACTTCGGTGAGGCTACGTTAAAAATATGTGCTGGGTCTTTATACTGAAAGTCATAAACCACAAAATCACTCTCATCTAACTGCTTAAAGACAAAATCTAACGAATTTATCAGCACAGTGTCAGCATCCATATAGATAAATTTTTTAAATGGACTCTCTGGATCAAAGGCACAGTAACGATGATTTTCACCAACCCGATAGAATTTCGTCTTCATGCCTTGTGCCTGCCATTCTTGTAAGGCATCAGGGTGAGTTTCCCAGACACGGTAGGAAAACTCTTCCCAACGGGCAAATAGTTCTGGATTATCAAGCAAGGTTACATTATCTCGGGTGGCAATGTCTTGACGGACTTTGTCTAACTGATCATTGTAAGCAATTACACAAACTGGAGTGTCTTTTCCAGCATTAACTTCTATGCTATTGAGCAGTGCTACCAGTTGGTTGTAAACCACATCATTAGCTAATGTATAAATTCCTGTGCTCATCTAGACTTACCCCAGTTTTTCCACTACCTTAGACAAGAAGTTGAGTAAATTCAACTCATGTAAAATGATTTGACGTGCTTCTGCGATCGCATCTAGAGCCTCATGCCATGCATCCGGTGTAGCGGTCACTTCCTGAATGTAAGCTAAGCCCTTTTCATCCTCACTTGGCAGTCTTAAGAAGCTTCCTGGAGGCAATAATTTATCAGCAGCAGGACCACCATAGTAGATGGGTAAACACCAGGCTAATAAAGCATCCCACAACTTCTCACTCACATACCAATCATTACCAGCATAGTTTTCAATCGCCAGGTTGTAGTAATAAGGAGCCATCGCATTCCACTTATTCCCTACTTTTCCATATCCGTTCACCCAGTCTGGCAAATCCCGTCCATACACGTCAAATTCTAGATCACTGTCCCTCAACATCCTCAAAAACGCCAAACGCTGACGATGATTAGCCGTACGAGCAATACCAGAGGTAATCCAACAACAGGAACGAGCTTTTTCAGGCGCTCCCATTTCATTCAATTCACGAAACGAATTGTTGTGGTATGAAATAGCAGGCATATAGTCAGGAATTGGCGCAAAATCATCAGGACCACATACATAGCCACAGTATTCCTGAGCTTGTTTATATTCATTAATTCGGAACTCTTCCCGTTCTGGAAAGGGAGGTTCCCGCACCAAAGAAATAATCCGTTCTTTTGGCACTCCCCGCAAGAGAGTCTTGAGATCTGTGACCTTAGGCTCAGGGGGCTTGTGAGCTAGCCCAAAAAAATTGCCAAATTTGGGTTTAACTGGTTTTTGATCAGAAAATTCGTTAAAGTTGTATAGCAGTAAAAAATCCGGTTGAGGTGCATTAGCTATCATTTGAATATTTTTCCAAACCCCCAAAGGATGAGGGGTTTGCCTCCATAGCCAATCAACAGGACTGGGTTTCAGTGCCTGATAGCTACTTATCATGCCGATAACTTTTTTGTCCATAGTTTTGGACATAGCTTAATTCCCTAACTCATCAAGTTGAAGTTGATAATAATTTGATCAGCTTAGTTTAAGCTTAACTTACTTAACTTAATTGTCAACTTAATTATTAAGTTAATTTTTAATACTTTAGCCATTGGGAAAGATCCCGGTTAATTAAATCTTGAAGCTGGAGAATATCCTCCCGATAGAATTCAATCAATTGCTTCCGCACTGCTGGTGATAACTTAGGTTTACCACGATTTAAATATCTAATCTTGTTAACTAGTTTCTCCCTGAAGCTAGTAGGCAGCAATGGACTCAGAATTGATTTAAGTGGGTGCGGTTGGCTCAAAAATGATTCCAACGCTTTGTTCTTCGGAATGGGAGCAGCTTGCCTAACTTTTTCAGATATATCTGGGGTAAAGGTATCGTCTATCTCCAAAAAACCAAACATATCTTTCAGCATACCTATAGGATTATTATTCAAATCTTCCTATAGATAAACCTTAATATTGCTGTTTTAAAACGCCTCATAATAACGCTTCATTTGGACATAGTAAAGTCCCTGGTATTTATAGTGCCAGAAAGACCACCAGTTATTTTAAATGCGCTTCTATTCTTGGCCAATAGCCTCAGCAAAATCCGTTAGTGGTTCGCGCTCTTGCTTGAGTAAATGTAAATAGTTGGAATAGGCTCTTTCTGCTGGATCTCGAAGAATTGCGATCAGTTTTGCCTTAGGAATGTAGTGCTTTATGCGTTCAACAGATTTCGCAATGTAGAGATAACTTATGGACGCTTCACCAATAGCTACTTGATTAGTTACATTTTTAAATAGTTTACGATAGGCGTCAATATCAGTGAAAATGAAATCAGCTTCTTTTTCATCTCCCAATCCAGAGAAATCTAAAGTTTATCCTTCAAAAGCAAAAAACCTAGGTTCCTTGGCAGGACTCATGTAGATTTGCGGATGCTGCTTTAGATATCGATAAATTGAGGTAGTTGCAGCCTTAGCTGCACCTATGATTAAAAAATTGGGCATTGTCATAATTATATCTAGATCTGCTGCTTGATAAATTGATCTGATAATGTTTTTAATAAAGGACTTAGATTAGAAATGAAATTATCAGGATATGGGGCTGACATTGTCATGTTATCATGTCTTATTATTTCTTATGCTTGACCTGATATCCCCATCACCTCATCCCCCGATATCGAGATATCATATGCAAGTATTTGTAGTAAGCATAACTGAAATTTATATTAGTAAGTGGTTTTAAGTAAACCCACTTATAATTGAAATAAATAAAGTTTATAGCAATATACTTGGCTTAAGTTATTTGTTTTTATAGCAAGTTACTTAAGCCAAGTATTTCGACAATAATAATTGAGCATTTTGATCAGGAAATTTCATAAATAAACACATCCAAGTAAACTATCGAAAGCATGGACTTAACTAATCAGTATTTTAATGAACTAGTTGAATTGGATGTCTGAATTTTATATTAATCTACATTTCATAGGTTCGTCAAATTACTCCACTCTGCCAAGCATCACCAAATGAATCGACTCAAAGGACGAAAATACCCAGTGTATTGTCGGGATAGGCATCGGTTTACCCAACTGGTTATTAATGGTTTGTTTAGTCCTAGCGAGAGCTTGCTGTAAGGCTATTTGTGGGAGAGCGTTACCTATGTATCCCAATAATTGGTGTTACTACAATTCAGTAAAAATGCTGAAGCATTCGATAGGATTGTTAGTGTAAAAGGCCTTATTATTAACCCTAAATTTAACCCTATTAATCAGATAGTATAGGATGTATAGATTCTGCTACATTGCTCATAATTTTTGCAATTCTATTTTCCCAAGAGAACTGACGCCCCCACTCAATTTGAGCAGCATAACCATTCAAGTTTCTGGGATAGGTTTCTAATACCTGCTGGAGGCAACGAGTTAGTTGAGCTGGGTTATCGGGTTCACACCAGCCAGCAATAGCACTCGATGATTTAAATTCCATCAACGGAGGAATTTCTGTTGCCACAATCGGAGTTCCTGAAGCCATATACTCAAAGAGCTTCAGAGGAGACGTAAAGCTAGCCGCCTCACCAGAACAGTGAGGATGAGCCAACACATCAGCAGCTTGGAGTAAGCTGGGAAGCTGCTGGTGGGGAAGATAACCTAAGAAGGTAACATTGTTAGCTTGCTTTTCCCTAGCTAGCTGCTGATAAGACTGTACTTGAGATTCATTACCACCAGCAAATACAAATTGAATCTGTGGTAATTCTTTAGCAACATCAACTAATAAGTTGACCCCTTTGAACCGATAGAGTCCTCCTGAATAGACAACCAACCTTTGACGGTTATCCACTAAAAGTTTTTTGCGCCATTCAGAGGCTTGTTTTGGTTGCCTTACTAAAAAAGACTGATTGAAGCCACTATGGAGTTTGATAATCTTTTCTGGAGGCATACCCCTACGAATCATATCGTCCCGAATATTATCAGCCACGGTGACTGCGACTTTAAAAAGTGGGTTTTGGACAATCGATTGATCATAGTCAGTTTTTTTATAATGTTCCCGCTCATAAATGACTGGAATACCATGCTTGATGGCTGTTTTCACTAAATTCCAATCCAACGTGTGTAAGATTTGAGTATGGGGAAAAATATGAATTGGAAAATAGTAACGACAAACGATTGTGCTGGGGCTAGTCAGTTTGCCTTTGATGTGACCAATGGGCCAAGGCATAGGTAGGGGAGTCACCTTGAGCTGATCCTGAATACTGTAAAACTTGCTCAGGTTTTCTGGTGGCTGTTGGAGCCGAAAGGGATAAACCCAGTCTAAGGGATTCAGGGATTTCTCTGGGGGGTGGAGATAGACTAAAACAGTAGAATAACCAAGGTTAGCAGCAGCATTGGCGGAATTGACATCATGAACTAAGTGGGCAGCATTGGGTTGAGGTAAAGTACTTCTGGTAAAAAAGATATAGTGTTTATTCATTATTAGGTTTATTCATTATTAGGTTATAATTGCTAATTTTCTAGCCTAATCCCTATACTATTGCTTCAGTAATTTCCCTGATTTATCCTAATTTCGGTTATGCTCGCTACACATAATTGAAGATGGGGCAACGGATTGGTTAACTCATTTAACAGATAGATCAATAATCGTCAATTCCCAATTCCCAATTACCCGAGCCAATTACCTGATCTCCGATATGATAAGTAATTAAACGAATACCGTATCATATCTAACATCTGTTGTCAGAAAACTAGTTTTGTATACGGCAAATAGTATCATTGCATTGTATAAAATAATACATAAATTCATCAGGAATCAATCAGGAATCAAATATAAACCAATAAGATAGAAGCTTATTTTTAATCAAAAAACCTAGTCTTGGAGTGCTAATCTCTTAAAAAGATTAACAAATGCAAACCATATTGCTAAGTATTGTTAAATAAATTACAAAAAAAATAAGACTTAAATACAATAGTTAAGTAAAGATTAACGATTACTGCCTCCAAATTAATCAGTTGAGGGTCATATCTAACTAGTACAAGACGGCACAAATAAAGTAAAGCTACCATTCAAAACCAATGAAAAGCTTACATTATCCATCAACTTGTAGTGCGACCCGTGGCAAATTTAATTCTCCTAGGTCAAGGGCACCGGGGTTTGAATTTTGCAAAGCATTACTAGTAGATGGTTGAACCAGGGTCGGTGCTTTTTAGAGGCAGTCATTTCTTGATGCAAAGCGCGAGTGGGGGAAACCACGGCAGTCGCTCATGGGGGAGACCCCCAAGACCGCGCTGCCTTCCCAAGACCGCGCAAATCACGCTTTTTAATAACTGACTAAATTAAACAAGGTTTAACATGCAGATAATACAGAAAGTTTACTGTCCTAATTGTGGCAGTAGTGCTCAAAGGATTCATTGTCAAAAAACTCACCTAACCCAGACTCAATGCCCCGTCTGTGATTATTTAATGATTAACTGCTCTATCACTGGCAGGGTGCTAGAGGCTTATGCCCCTGGCATCTATGCTCCTAGTGCTTAAGCAATAAAGGGGTGAGGGGGCGAACTCATAAGGGTAGGTTTTTAACAGAAGGGTCAGGAAAATGTCCCTTCTTGATGCAGTCGCTCATAGGGAAACCCCCGCGTGAAGGTAATGGTGCGCTTTCCTTGTCTTGATGCAAAGCGCGAGTGGGGGGAACCACGGCAGTCGCTCATGGGGGAAACCCCCAAGACCGCGCTGCCTCCCCAAGACCGCGCTGCATCGCTAGGCGAATTAAATTCGCCACGGGTCGCACCTCTGCATCGCTTGTGTTTTGTTCGCCTCCATCCTACCTAAACAACCTTTAAAACATGACCTTAAAACATTACTTCTAACTACTTCTAGATGCTCTAAGTTGTCCACAAGCGGCATCTTTGTCAAGACCACGGGAATGCCGTACACTGACAGCAATTTTTTGCTGCTTAAGAGCTTCAACAAAGCCTTGAATCCTGCGGTAATTAGGACGCTGGTAATCTACTTCACTAATGGGATTGTAGGGAATCAAATTGACATGACTCTGAAACCCCCTCAGGTTCTTAGCTAACTCAAGAGCATGTTTTTGAGAGTCATTCAGTCCACCCAAAAGGATGTATTCAAAGGTGACTCGGCGACTTGTTAAGTTTACATAGTCTCGACATTCATCTAATAGTGCATTGAGAGGATAGTGCTTGGCACTAGGAATCAGTTGCTCCCGTAGCTGCTGATTTGAGGCGTGTAGACTGACAGCAAGGGTAACTTGTAGTTGATGCTCAGCCAGTTGGCGGATACGACCGGGAATACCAACTGTTGAGATAGTAAGCGATCGCGCTCCAATCCCGATGTCCTGATTAAGAGACTTGACTGCACCTACCACAGCTTCGGTATTCAGCAAGGGCTCTCCCATACCCATAAACACCACATTGCTGACTCGTTCTTGGAAATCTTCCCTTACTGTTAAAACCTGATCGACAATTTCATGGCGAGCCAGATTGCGAGTGAATCCGCCTTTACCCGTAGCACAGAAGTCACAAGCCATGGGACAACCGACCTGGGAAGATACACACACGGTCAGACGCTTTGGTGTGGGAATACCAACAGTTTCAATAATTTGACCATCTGATAACTGGAGCAGGTATTTTACCGTACCATCCTTTGCTTCTAAGCGGTAGTGTAACGTTGACCGACCAATGGGGACATCGGCGACGGTGTTACGCCACTGTTTAGGAAAGACAGAAATTTCAGAAAGCGATCGCACTCCTTTGTCATAAATCCATCCGTGTAACTGACGCCCTCGATAAGCCGGTTGTCCCTGTTGTTGTATCCAGCTGGTTAACTCTACTAAAGAAGCTCCTAACAATGGCGGAATTGAGTTTACCACTGGTGAGACTGACCCACTCACATTCGTCATGGTTTGGGAGTTTGAACCATTGCTACTGAGGTCTGGTTGAGGGATAGAAACATCTGGGCACATAAGGGCTTTAGGGGAAGGATATAAGGATCTAATCAGAGCTAGTAATTCTAACAGGAATTCTCGTTCAGTTAGAGCGAATTTGTAAAGTAAATATTAAGAAGCCTGAAAACCTTGCTATGATTGTCTTTGTGGTATTAAATAGTTCAATTGTTCTAGTTTAGCGCAAGCTTTATCCTACAAGGATTACAGCGAGTTTACAAATCAGCTCTAAACTACCAATGGCAAAACTTTTCGCTTCTCACTCGGCGGAACCAGTGCCGATGGTTTTTATTTCAACTATCAGAAGACTGCTGGAGCACCTTTGTAACTTGTTCAACCTCTAATTCTAAAGCTTGGGCAACTTGTTCTACGGTTAACCCCAACGCTAACAACCGAGGTATGGACTCTAATTTGCCTTGAATTTTACCTTCAAGTCTGCCTGCTTGTATACCTTCGGCTAAAGCCTCCTGATATACTTTGGTTTGCCGTAAATCACTTAAGCTAAACATGGCTTCTATCTCCGTGCGACTGAGTTTGGGTAACTTATACACCAGTATGGTCTCTATTAATTGTAGAAGTTCTCGCTTTTGTCTTTCATTGTCTATCTCCTCAGTGGTTCGTTGAATCAAGTCTTGAGCTTGTTCTATCGCAGTATCTTCCTCGGTTACAATTAGCTGTACTGTAGCTATACCCACCGATGTTGCAGAGGTCTGGGCTAATTCATCGAGATAAATCCGAGATACCTTTGGGGAATTGAGTAATTCTTGATACCTAACAGTAGCTCCTTTATCCACATTGCGGCTCGGGTAAATCACCACACCACGCCAATCATTGCTCAGTTTAGTTTTGTTTAAGTATATGAAAATTTCGCTAAAGAAGCGGGAGTAAAATTGAGAGTCCCTCTGAAATTGGACTTCTACAAAATAAATTGGTTGTTCGGGTGTGGTGGTGGTGGGCAGAAAGACCCCATCAATTCTAAAGGCTAGTTGTTTGACTTCCACAGAGGCGAATTGATAAGCTTGTGCTTCCGTAGGGGAATGGTTAATTAATTCAAAGAAGATACTGGGAAACGATTGGAACAGGCGATAGAAGATGGTATCGGTTTTCACATTTAGGTCATTACTTAACTATAGATCTAGTAAGTCTTATACCCATGAGGTACAAATTTTTAGGTTTTAGGTTTTAGGTTTTAGGTTTTAGGTTTTAGGGAGCAGGGAAGAGGAACCCACCCCTAACCCCAGGGCAAACGTATCTAATCGGCAGAAACTAGCTCTGAAAAGCGTTTGAATGACCCGAAAATTTTAG
>WTKN01000319.1 GCA_011524395.1 Moorena sp. SS36440bin_2 | reverse complement strand
GAAGTCAGAAGTCAGAAGTCAGAAGTCAGAAGTCAGAAGTCAGAAGTCAGAAGTTCAGAAGTCAGAAGTCAGAAGTCATTTGAGAATAACATGTTTTCTCGCAATCTCGCATTTATCATCGGCATCAATAACTACACCAACGGTATTTCCCCCCTGAACACTGCCGTAAACGATGCCAAAAAACTAGTGGAAATTCTCCGCAAAAAGCATGATTACCAAGTCTGGGTATGCTTAGACGAAGTAGCAACTCTGTCTAGCTTCCACAAATTTTTCTTCCATACCTTACCCCAACAAGTCACTGAAAATGACCGCTTATTATTTTACTTTGCTGGTCATGGAGTCGCCCTCAATGGGGATGATGGTCCGGCTGGTTACTTAATTCCTCAAGATGCCAAACTAGGCGATACTAATAGTTATCTGCCCATGACCAAGTTACACGATGCTTTAATTAAATTACCTTGTCGTCATTTCTTGGGTATCCTGGACTGCTGTTTTGCTGGTGCTTTTAAATGGTCAAGTACCAGGGAATTATTAACATCACCAGAAGTAATTCACCAAGAACGATACGACCGTTTTATTAGTGACCCAGCCTGGCAAATCATTACTTCCTCAGCTTCTGACCAAAAGGCTTTAGATAACTTTAATTTAGATAGCGAACGCGGTCAAGTCGGTAATCATTCCCCTTTTGCTAGTGCATTATTAGAAGCCCTCGAAGGTGGAGCAGATATAATTCCTCCTGCTAGGAATGGTAAACCGGCGGTCGATGGGGTAATTACAGCCACAGAATTATATTTATATTTACGGGATCGAGTCGAAATTCCCACAGAAAAATGCCGGATACGACAAACGCCCGGTATTTGGTGTTTAAATAAGCACGATAAGGGAGAATATATCTTTCTTTCTCCGGGACATGAACTTAATTTACCCCCCGCACCACCATTAGATGAGTCACAAAATCCCTATCGCGGTTTAAAGTCCTTTGACGAGAAACACAGTTCACTGTTTTTCGGTAGAACATTACTAGTGGAAAAGTTACAGGATTTTGTCAAAGCTAATCCCCTGACAGTAGTGTTGGGTGCTTCCGGTTCGGGTAAATCAAGCTTGGTAAAAGCCGGATTAATTCCCAAACTACGGCAAGATAATACTGATAAATGGTGTATTTTGCCACCCATCCGTCCTGGTGAGACTCCCTTGCAAGGGTTAAATAATGTGCTATGTAATGCTAAGTTACCTAAGGTTGAGCCACGAAACCCCCAGCATAACCTGGCTCGGACCATTGATGTTTGGGCGAAAAATAACCCCAACTCTAAGTTATTACTATTTATTGACCAAAGCGAAGAAATTATTACACTCTGTCAAAACTTAGATGAGCGTCAGGAGTTTTTCCAACAGATACTCACAGCCATAAATGCCCATAGGGATAAATTACGGGTAGTATTAACCTTACGTTCTGATTTTGAACCCCAAGTCAGGGATGCTGGCTTAAGGTTTGTCCCCACAGACTATAACGTGGGTTTAACTGTGCTTAAAAAGGGTTGGCACAACGGACGATTTATTGTGCCAGGGATGACACGAGGGGAACTAAGGGAAGCAATCGAGAAACCGACTCAAGCACGGGTGATGTATTTTCAGCCCCACGATTTAGTTGAACAATTAATAGAGGAAGTGGCGGATATGCCGGGAGCATTGCCCCTGCTGTCTTTTGCCTTGAGCGAACTTTATCTGAAATACTTAACGCGACAACGGGAGGCACAATACAGCGGTATTACTATTGACCGGGCGTTGACTGAAGCCGATTATATGGAATTGGGGGGAGTAATGCAATCACTGACTCAAAGGGCTGATGAAGAATATCAGGCGCTAGTTCATGAAAATCCAGCTTATGACCAAGTTATCCGTCATGTGATGCTGCGGATGGTTGCCCTGACTGGGGGTGAGTTAGCCCGTAGGCGCGTACCGTTATCAGAATTGGAATATCCGCCTCAGAAAAATGATTTAGTTAAGGAAGTAATTGAGCGTTTTAGCACAGCACGGTTATTAGTAAAAGGACTTGATAGTGAGGGGAATCCTGATGTGGAACCAGCCCATGATGCTTTGGTGCGGGGTTGGCAAAGGTTGCTGGAGTGGAAACAAAAAGAGGAGGAAAATTTACTTCTACAACGGCGGTTGACTCCTGCAGCCCAGGAGTGGGAAAGCCAGCAAAAGGCAAAGTTTCTTTGGCATGCTAACCCTCGTCTTGATTTGTTGAAAAAGGTACTCAATTCTGAGAATAACTGGTTTAACCAAGTGGAAGCTGAGTTTGTGCAGCGTAGCGTCAGGCGAAAAAGCTTCAATACTCGTCGGAATTGGGTTGTTGCGATCGCAGTTATGCTGGGGTTAGGTACAGGTTTAGTGTTATCGACTTATTTTGGCTTACAATCTCGTAAACAGGCAATTAACTCAGACTTACGTGCACAAGCTGCCAATATCAACTATTCTCTATCAGTAAAACCTACTACAGAAGAATTGCTCCAAGCTATTGAATTAACCGCTAAAATTCAAGATCACCAAAAATCCTTGCAACCAACAGTGATCAATGAAGTTAATTCTAGCTTATTGGCAGCTTTAGATAAGGTTAGAGAAAGGAATCGTTTACAAGGTCATACAGATGATGTCACTGATATCGCTTTTAGTCCAGATGGCAAAAAGATTCTCAGTGGGAGTGAGGACAACACAGTGCGTTTGTGGGACACAGAAACCGGTCAACTGCTCTATACACTAGAAGGTCATACAAGTAGTGTCACTGCTATCGCCTTTAGTTCAGATGGCAAAAAGATTCTCAGTGGCAGTCATGACTACACCTTGCGTTTGTGGGACACAGAAACAGGTCTTCTAATCCATCAACTAGAAGGTCATACAAGTAGTGTCACTGATATCGCTTTTAGCCGAGATGGCAAACAGATTCTCAGTGGCAGTGACGACAACACCTTGCGGTTGTGGGACACAGAAACAGGTCTTCTAATCCATCAACTAGAAGGTCATACTCTTGTCACTGATATCGCTTTTAGTCGAGATGGCAAACAGATTCTCAGTGGCAGTCCTGACAACACCTTGCGGTTGTGGGACACAGAAACAGGTCAAACTCTCCATACATTAGAAGGTCATACTTATGAGGTCACTGATATCGCTTTTAGTCGAGATGGCAAACAGATTCTTAGTGGCAGTGCTGACTCCACAGTGCGTTTGTGGCGCACAGAAACCGGTATTCCTCTCCATACATTAGAAGGTCATACAAATGCTGTCTATGATATCGCTTTTAGTCGAGATGGCAAACAGATTCTCAGTGGCAGTGCTGACTCCACAGTGCGTTTGTGGGACACAGAAACAGGTCTTCTAATCCGTACCTTGGAAGGTCATACAAGTTTTGTCACTGATATCGCTTTTAGCCCAGATGGCAAACAGATTCTCAGTGGCAGTTCCGACAACACCTTGCGGTTGTGGGACACCGAATCCGGTCAACTTCTCCATACATTAGAAGGTCATAAAAGTAATTTCAGTGATATCGCTTTGAGTCCAGATGGCAAACAGATTCTCAGTGGCATTGACGACAAAACCTTGCGGTTGTGGGACACCGAAACAGGTCTTCTAATCCATACCTTGGAAGGTCATA
>WTKN01000111.1 GCA_011524395.1 Moorena sp. SS36440bin_2 | reverse complement strand
ACTTTCAATAATATCATGATTTTGGTATTTTTGCAAAACTGAGATGCACCCAGAAGCCATGTTATTCGCAGTGCTGTTTATCAAGAAGTATTAAACCAAGTCTCTGATTTAGATAATGAAGATGGTGATACCATAACTAGAGCGATCGCAAGAGCAATTATTGCTCAGGCAATGTTTGACTGTCAGCAGCACGATCACCATGGCTTTATCTTTCCTAATCCGGAATTGCGTGATCAACTGGTGAAATCACTCAGTGATGCTTTGGGTAAGGAGGAAGACTTGGGATTGGGTGACTGGATCCAGAAACCACTTTCCTTATTGGCGGGTCCAGCTACAGCTTTGGTAAGGAATAAAAGGGGTGCAATTACTGAAGCAAATACTCCTACACCTGGTGACATTATACTTTATCAAAGTCGCGGCCAGAAAATACGTGACTTTATCCAGAAAACTATAGAATACGCTGAACCACCAGTAGTCATATTAGCTCATAGTTTAGGAGGGATTGCTTGTGTTGATTTATTAGTGACTCAACCAATGGCACAGGTGACATTATTAATTACAGTGGGTTCTCAAGCCCCGTTTTTATACGAAATTAATGCCTTATCTAGCTTAGAATTTGGTCAGCCTCTGCCAGACTTTTTTCCGGAGTGGTTGAATATTTATGATTTACGGGATTTCCTTAGTTACATTGGTGCTACTCTATTCCCTAATAAAGTCCAAGATGTTTTGGTGGACAGTAAACAACCGTTTCCCCAAGCTCATAGTGCTTATTGGACAAACCCAGCTACCTGGAAAGCAATTATCCCGAGGTTACCATGACTATGGGTTCATCTCATATTTGCTGTTTGAACCGGTGGTGCGTTACGGGGCGGGCTATCACAACCCTGGCTACGCAAAAAATCACGGCGAGCCCGCCCCTAACGCACCCTACGGGACATTTATAAAAGTGAGATGCACTCCATGACTATTACTGCTAAGCCAGAAAAAACCTATGGGTTGATTGTCGGTATCGAGCAATATCAAGCAACAAACTGGAATGTTGATGGTCCCGTTCATGATGCCATCAAGTTTGCTAATTGGTTGTTATCACAAGGAGTGCCAAAGGATAATATCAGGCTCTGTTTGTCACCATTAAAGGGTAATAGTGAACTTGTTCAAGAATTTGATATAAATTCAGAGCCAGCAACGGAGCATAATCTAGTTGATATCATTACTAATGACCTATCCCAAAAAACAGGAGAGTTACTGTTTATATTTTGGGCAGGCCATGGTTTGATGACTTCAGAGCGTAATCGCAGGCTACTTTGTGCTGATGCTAGTAAAAATAATTGGCAAAATCTAGATTTTAATTCCCTGTTACTGCTTTTAGGGTCAGATTCCTTTGGGATTCCCCATCATATTTGTATAGTCGATGCTTGTGCTAATTATCTTTTAGAATCAAGAGGGCGACCAACTAATTTGGGAGGGAAACAGTTTCCTAGTGGTCAACCTAGGAAAAACAGTCAACAGTTTGTATTACTGGCTACTAGAGAAGGCGAGACAGCGAAAGTTAACTCCTCAGAAAAAACGGGATACTTTTCCCAAGCTGTAAGAAAAGCGTTGGGGCAACAGGACTGGCTGCCAGATATGCAAGTAGTTGCTGATCAGGTTAAGGAACAATTTGCTAATTTAAATAAACAACAACTACCAACCTATTTTTATCGGCGCAGTTGGGATGGTGATATCGATGTTGATCATCTTAATCCCTTTGAGGTTGCCCACAATATACCCAGTACTCAAGCCTGTAAGTTTGTAGATAGACACCAGCCACTGGAAGAGTTACATGACCTATTACAGGAAAACACTATTGTAGCCATTACTGATCGCACAGGTAAGGGGGGAGTAGGCAAGACAGAATTAGCCATTCAATACTCTTGGTACAAATTAGAAGATTACCCCGGTGGCTGTTGTTGGTTAAATCTCCAGGGAGTGGATATTGTAACTCAGCTCTCGGGATTTGCAATGGTGAAAAAATTTCCTGATTTTAACATTCCTGAAAACCTACCCCTTGATTACCAACTTCTTTATTGTTGGGAAAACTGGCAACGAGGTAAGGTTTTATTAGTGTTCGATAATGTCACTAATATCGAGCAAATTCAAGATTACTTACCGCCCATGGGTTCTCGATTCAGGGTATTAATTACTACACGTAGCTCACAGTTACCCTATGCGTCCATTCCTCTAGGGGGATTACCAGAAACAGAGGCTCTAGAGTTGTTAGCAAAGTTGTTAAGGCAGGAGTTTGATCAACAAGAGTTAGAGTTTGCCAAAACACTCTGTCAAAAAGTTGGCTTTGAACCTTTAGCGTTATACACTTTGGCAGGGCTGTTCTCAAAGCCAGGGAGTACATGATGCTAGAAGAAATTTTATCGCTCCTAGAGCAGAAGCAATCTCAAGAAGGTGACTCTGGTACAGATGTTGTGCTGGAACTCAATTGGGATTCTTTACAGTCTTCAGCTCAAACCATGGCTGCTCTCTTGAGTTTGTTTGCTTTAGCTCCTATGGGTTGGTCATTAGTATCCCAGGCTGCTGCAGCTGCTACCTTGGACTTTGATTTCGTCGTTAATCGGGATATCTTAGTTCAAAAGTATTTACTACAGAAGTTGGATGAAAATACCTACCAACTTCACGAACAAATTAGAGATTTTTTGAGTATCAAGGGGGAACAATTAGCTGATATTGAAACCCTAAAACAGGGCTTTTGTTCAGCTATCGTAGCAATAGCAAAGGAGATTCCTGAGACCCCAACTCAGTCAGACATTTTAGGAATTACCTCTGCTATCCCTCACCTGGTGGAAGTTGCCACTAACCAAAACAATTACTTAAATGACGAAGATTTAATCTGGCCTTTTGTGGGCTTAGGCCGCTTTTACGAGGGTCAAGGCGCTTACGAACAAGCTTTGCCTTGGTATGAGCAATGCTTATCAACGGTTAGAGAGCGCCTGCGTGAAGACCACCCAGATGTGGCCACCAGCCTCAACAACTTGGCAGCACTGTACGACAGTCAGGGGCGATACCAAGAAGCGGAATCCCTATACCGGCAAGCCTTAGACCTGAAGCAAGGCCTCTTGGGTGAACAATACCGAGATGTGGCCACCAGCCTCAATAACCTAGCAGAACTATACTATAGCCAGGGGCGATACGAAAAAGCGGAACCCTTGTACCTGCAAGCTTTAGAGCTGAGCCAACGCCTGCTGGGTGAAGAACATCCAGATGTGGCACAAAGCTTCAACAACCTGGCTTTACTGTATTGGAGTCAGGGGCGATACTCAGAAGCGGAACCCCTGTACCAGCAAGCCTTAGACCTAAGAAAACGCCTGCTGGGTGAAGACCACCCAGATGTAGCCACCAGCCTCAACAACCTGGCTTTACTGTATTGCAGCCAGGGGCGCTACGAAGAAGCGGAACACCTATGCCGAAAAGCCTTAAACCTGAGGAAACGGCTGCTGGGTCAACAACACCCAGATGTAGCCACCACCCTCAATAACCTGGCTTTACTTTACTGGAGTCAGGGGCGATACGAAAAAGCGGAACCCCTCTACCAGCAAGCTTTAGACCTGAGGAAACGGCTGCTGGGTCAACAACACCCAGATGTGGCCACCAGCCTCAATAA
>WTKN01000193.1 GCA_011524395.1 Moorena sp. SS36440bin_2 | reverse complement strand
TAACCATTAACCATTAACCATTAACCATTAACCATTAACCATTAACCATTAACCACTAATCAAGGTGTTAGGATAATTTCTGGTATTCTTCCTTAATCAGGTAAAGCGATCGCACAATCATCGCACAATCGCTGATTAACGGTAGTCTTGTGGATGTAGTGTTCCTCGGCAGACAGGTTTTATGAACAAAGTTGTTGAAGTTGTACCGGATAAAGAAGCTTTGATTAGGCGAGCTGTTGATGTTGTCCTCAGTAAAATCGAAGGAGCAATCCAGGCTAACGGTCGCTGTACCATTGCCCTTGCTGGCGGTAGCACCCCAGCGCCTTTATATGAAGCGATCGCTACCTGTGACCTTGCTTGGAATAACATTCATGTGTTTTGGGGTGATGAACGCTATGTAAGTTCCGACCACCCCGATAGTAATCAAAGGATGGCTCGTCTGGCCTGGTTAGACAAAGTCGATATACCAGAGGCTAACATTCACCCGATGCCCACCGACGGCTCTAGCCCCGCTGCTGATGCAGATAAACATCAAGCTCAACTGTATGAGTTTTTTGGCATACCAGTAGGAGAGTTTCCTGGCTTTGATGTAATTTTGTTAGGCATTGGTGATGATGGCCATACTGCTTCCCTATTCCCCCATACAGAGGCTCTGCAAGTAAAAGATCGACTCGTTACAGTTGGCAACAAAGATGGTCAACCACGAATCACCTTTACTTCCACCTTGATTAACCATGCCAACTGCGTTATGTTTCTCGTTGCTGGTGCTGGCAAAAGAGCAGCCTTAGCTCAAATATTTGCCCCCGAAGCTGATCCACAAACCTATCCAGCTCGGTTGATCCAGCCCCAAGGAGAACTTTGGTGGCTTCTAGATGAATCAGCAGGTCAAGATTTGAAACATTGACAAGGGCGGAAGTGTCAAGTGTGAACGATGAAGTGCGAAACAATTTGCTACCGCTTACTGAGAAACTATTATAGTTTTAGGGGATATATGTTATATTTTTATGGATTTTGATAATTCATTAGGGTGACTTGCCTGGTAGCTTTTTGTTTGGTAGCCTTTTGCCTTCGATGCTCCCAATCTAGCTAGAACCCGCACCAATCCCAGGTCTCCTCAGATAGGGGAGCGGTGGTTGGATGCGGGACAGGAATTAATTTCAATTTTAACCGAAAATAGCCAAAGTCTACTGTAGTCTAATCAGCGAGAAGGTTGCTGAATTAGATAGCAGCAAAACGAACCAAACAGTAACTTCAATCAAGTCTATTAAAAGTGGGGCAGTACGTTTGCCTGGCAAGAAAACGATCCATGAGGAAATCCAGTTATTGATAGTTCTATAACTAATATTACCTCGTTCGCCCAGAGTCTCCAAAGGCTAAAGAAGTTCTGGTAGCCTTAAGAGGTGCATTAAGCCTACACTTGCCCGATCGGGAAGTGTATGATCGTCACATTATCTGAAACTAGATAATAGCTGTTAAAAATAATAAATTAAAGTTCTATGATTGTTTGCCCTAACTGCAATCACCAAAATCCGGAAGGGGCTACCCAATGTGAAGCCTGCTACACTCCCTTACCTTCCACTACCAGCTGCCCTAACTGTGGTGCAACAGTTCAGACTGACGCAAGCTTCTGCGGTCAGTGTGGATTTCACTTGAATGTGGGTGCCAATATGGAGAAAGGGGAGAAATCAGGGTCAAACTCTACCCCAGAGATACCCGACTTGGTATCCCCAGACCCACTTGTTGAACCTATACCGGCTATGAATCCTCAAGTCCCCGATCCAGCATCCAATCCTATCAGTTCTGATGATGCTGAGTCTACCACCGCTATGCCAGCTACGGTTGTTAATCCAGCCCTCAACTCAGAAGCATTTCAACCCCAGAATCCTGACTTTGAAACTTTGCCATTGCCCCTGCCTACCGTTGGCAATTTAGAGTTTTCTCAGGAAGAATCTAGCCAAAACGTAACCTCACCGTCAATACCAGAAGCTGACTTAGAGAACCCGCCACCGCCCTCTGTACCGGATAGAGGTAGTGCCCAAACTCAGTTGCAGGTAATCTCAGCTCAACTGCTGCATATGCAAACCAATACAACAATTGAGTTACCGCACCATATATCAGTGATTCATATGGGTAAGCCCAATGATAAAATTCCACCGGATATTGATGTATCTGGTTTTCCTGACTCAGACATTGTCTCTCGCATTCACGCGGATATCAGAGTTGAGGGAGATACCTACTATATTGAAGATGTAGGCAGCTCCAATGGCACTTATGTCAACCACACGTCTCTATCACCAGGCAATCGCCATCGACTAAGAACAGGCGATCGCATTAGCTTGGGGAAAGGTGATAAAGTGACATTTTTGTTCCAAAGTTCTTGAGTTTCCCGTGCTAGGTAGGTGTGACAGCTGGTTGTGCAAAATTGATCTGGGACAAAGCCCCGACCTAAAGCGCTAGCTAGGTCGGGGCAGTTTACTATCGGGGCAGTTTACTAAAGGATGTTTCGTTGCTAGGGGTTATGGGCAATTGCAGAAAGTTGCCAGCCTTCGGTCCTTTTAACAAAACTCGCGGAATTCCCCTCTTACGGTTTCGTCTCCGAGATGGATAGCGAGACGACAACTTGTGACGAATCGTAGTAAAATAGAGGTGGTTGATGACCCGCCTGACCGACTAAAAGGCTACCTTAAAAACAGTCTTATTTGGTTAACTTATACCATTAGGTTTACAAAGTACGCTTCGGAGTTCAGGGAAGAGACAAGCCCCAGCTGGTTAGCCTAGATGCTGTGATTCCAAGGTTTGTCTGTCGCAAAGTTATACGTCCTTAGAAGGCGGATGTCTGCCTGTGGACGCTGAGTAAGACCAAAACCGGCAGGCGCGCGCCTCCAAGGCCGCGCATCTAGTTGAGGCTTCGGCGGATGAAGCGGGAAACTCTAAAGACGAATAAGACCGTCCCTGATTGACCTGAGGTGGCGAGCAATCCCATGGCCGTAGGCCAAGCTACGCGAACGCCACCTCAGCCAAGCAGGTTGGGGTACTTCAGATTAATAATTCACCATGGTGGCACTCTCCTAGATTGCCCCTTCTACTAAGGTCGTCTATAGTCATAGTGTTTACAGCAAACTCTATATTAATATAGGTGTGCCTTAATTGGGGTGCATGTCATTCCTTGCAAATCTAAGCAGATATGACTAACTCTGGCAGCCGTTTTGGCTGTATAAGCAAGGAAATCCCACATTGTGTCGGTGGGGGATAGTTAACAGTATCAGGCCGTGAGGACAAAATCCTTGAAAGATGTGACACCGGCGATTACCCTAACCCTACTGCATCCTCTCCAGTCTGTGCCTGTTCAAAGTTGGCCCTTTGAAACAGAATCAGTGATTCGGATTGGCCGGTCAACCGATAATCATGTTATTCTCTATAGCGCTGTAGTTTCCCGTCACCATGTAGAACTACGGCGGAATCCTAATGGTTGGGAAATTATCAGTTTAGGTGCCAATGGCACCTATATAGATGGGAAGCGGATCACCCAAATGCCGGTTATCGATGGAATGATTATTCGTCTAGCTAGTTCGGGGCCGAAAATTCAGATTCATATTAATGGAGAAATGCCTTCAGCAAGGCTGAAGACAATTTTAGATAAGCGTGCCTCTGAACGAAAGCGGAATATCAATTCATTCAATAATACGTTGATAAATGCCGAAAGCACCCAATCCGATCAAACTGAGTCAACTGAAATGGAAGATTGAACTTTTATAGTAATTGATGCTAATTACTAATTGGTAAGTTGACTAATATCAGCGCATAGGAAGAGGAGTTAGATGTGTTCATAATTAAGATATTATTGGTTGCTTTAGTGCAGCTACTACTTTGGGATTTCCTGTCTACTTTTGTTTACCATGTGCCTCAGCACGTTTTTGGTAAATTCCATGCCATAGTACACCATAGTAAAAATCGTAGCTTCATTCACTATGCTGTATTAACTAATAACCCCCTGGAAATGCTTGATGGTTTCGCAGGGACCTTTCCTTATTTGATGTTTGTGCCTTTGTTCTGGCAGATTTCTCCTCTAGGAACTATGTTAGGACTAGTATTGGGTGAGCTTCATCTTATTTGGAGGCATGTTTTTGTGATGGATTGGAAAACTCCCCAGATCCTAGAGCGCCTTTGCAACTTATTGTGCATTACTACTCCAGAAAAGCATTGCCTTCATCATCAGGATGCAACAATTGCTTATGGGGAGATCTTCACATTTTACGACCAACCAGCACAAGGCTGGTATAGGTTTTTGATGTCAGTTAAGAAGAAATATAAGCTAAGTAGGGAGAAATTAACTTAGGATTCTGGCTATGGAAGATTGAACTTTTATGGTAATTGGTAATTCGTAATTAAAATAGAACTTACCGAAAACTAGACTATAAACGCGCTTATTTAGTAGGAAACCACGGCGTCTTTTCCTACTTGTTTAGCCAGCTTAGTTTGATGCATTATTATTATGCTCTTCTTAGCATTTAACCTTTTTTCTATTACTTTATGTTAGACCATTTTAAGCTGTCCACGGGACTAAAATTAACGTTACTGCGCGAACGATCCAATTCAAAAATGGTCAATTATAGATCATCTATAGACAGATTTATATCCTATTGTTTTGAATAATGATCAGTGAAGGTTGTTCGTTAATTGTGAAGGTGAAATTTAGAATTAACGATTAACCGATGATATCAATTAATTCAGCAATTAAAATTCTATAGCGTAGCGCTTCTTTCAGGCGTGTTAAAACTTAGATGAACTTGAATAACTAGGAGTCATAAGTCATAAGTTTCAAACATTGGCTTAATTGAAACTCTTAGATAGGATAACGAATCTTGTACAATAAGGATTGAGAATTGCTAGAGTAGCATACATTCAAAAAATCAAAATTTTAAGTTTAACCTCTTCTTTGACAAACCTTAATGTTTGTTGACTAAGATCAGCGCATAGGAAGAGGAGTTAGATGTGTTCATCATTAAGATATTATTGGTTGCTTTAGTACAGCTACTACTTGGGGATTTACTTTCTACTTTTGTTTACCATGTCCCTGAGCACATTTTTGGTAAATTCCATGCCATAGTACACCATAGTAAGAATCGTAGCTTCATTCACTATGCTGTATTAACTAAGAACCCCCTGGTACTGCTTGATGGTTTTGCCGGTGCCTTTCCTTATTTGATGTTTGTGCCTTGGTTCTGGCAAATTTCTCCTCTAGGAACTATCTTGGGACTAGTCTTGGGTGAGCTTCATGTTATCTGGAGGCATGTTTTCGTGATGGAGTGGAAAACTCCGGAGACCCTAGAGCGCCTTTGCAACTTATTGTGCATTACTACTCCAGAAAAGCATTGGCTTCACCATCAAGATGCAACAGTTGCTTATGGAGATATCTTCACATTTTACGACCAACCAGCACAAGCCTGGTATAGGTTTTTAATGTCAGTTAAGAATAAATATAAGCTAAGTAGGGAGAAATCAAGTTAGGATGCTGGCTGTTGACTGTTTACTTTTTAGTACATGGTACAGTCAAACCTGGACAGTCAACAGTCAACAGTCAACGGTAAACTAAAACTATTTTTCCTACCCATTATCAAGAGCGTTTAATAGAGCTTTAGAAGCTACAGAACTTATATAACAATGCCTCTAACCCAAAAGGCCTTTCACGGAATATCCCAAGACGGACAAAAACAGCGACAGCGGCTGCGTTGGTATTCAAAGGGGGAAATGATTCCTTTGGTTGCACCTGGGATCTGGCAAGTCTGTCAAGGTATTGTTCAACTGAGTAAAATTAACCTTGATGGAGAAGAAGTGCTACTAGGTTGGGCATTGCCGGATACCTCTTTCCGGATTGGGTTGGCTGCTCTAGATACCTATCAGGCTCAAGCTTTATCTGAAGTACATCTTAAATGGTTTTCGATGATTGAATTGGAAGCTTCTCCTCATCTATCTCACACCCTATTCAATCAGCTAGGTCACAGGATACAACAGACAGAAGCGCTTTTAGCGATCGCTGGACTGCGCCGAGTTGAAGACCGCTTGCAGCAGTTATTATTCTTGTTGAAACAGGAAATGGGGGAGCCAGTTGCCGAGGGAACTCGCTTGAGTGTGCGCATGACCCATCAGAATCTAGCTAATGCCATCGGCACCTCTCGGGTCACAGTGACTAAAACTCTAGGAGAACTCCATAACCGTGGTATGATTACATTTGACAGAGACCGTCACATAATTGTCAAACATGGTATTATGTGTAATAATCTCTAAAGCTAACTTGAAGCTAGTGCTGAGTGCTGATTAGCTAATGATTAGTGGTTGCGTAAGTGTGACAAGGGCTTTTTAGGCTTTGTTGTCAGGTTTGTTGTCAGGTTTGTTAGTTGTGCCTGACTAAGAAAAAGCGATGCAGAGGTGCGACCCGTGGCGAATTTAATTCTTAACGCGGAAAACGCACCATTACGGTCTTGGGGGTTTCCACGGGGCAAACAGCGGTGCGGACGCAGGTTCCGCACACAGAACCCAAACCACTCGCGCTTTGCATGGCTGACAATAGTTGTGTTCCTCAAAGCGCTTCATCCTTGGTCTTGCAAAGAATTTAACTGGTCTAGGAGTTGCCAAATGGAAAAGTGGTAAATAGCAACTCTGATATCTGAATCCTAAAATAATACTAAGATTGAGTGGTATAAATATAGATTCATAGCTGAAAAGCAGTTATTTATGCCTCTTGATCAATTAGTTACAAAATTCTTCAAAAAATCTCTCTTCCAACTGGGAGAAGTGCCTGTCTCTATTCTCACCATACTTCAATTAATTTTTTTATTTTTATTTGCTAAATTTATAATCCAAGATTTCAAAAAATTACTGAATTATAAACTGCTTAATAAGCTAGTCAAGGATCGAAATAGAAGAGAATTTTTATCTAAAATAATTAGTTATACAATTTTAAGTGTATTAGTATATATTATATATTTGATAGGTGGTTTAGATCTAATTAAATTAACCATTTTTGAATTAGGTAATACTAAAGTATCTATTAAATTACTAATACAGCTAGTACTGTCTTTAATGATAGTAATTTTTCTGGCTAGTACCCTAAAAAACTTTTTCAAACAAGAGCTACTTCCCCAAATGGGGATTGACGAAGCTAATCGAGCAGTCATCGCTACAATCATCAGCTACGCATTTGGTATATTAGGCATTGTAATTGTTCTGAATCATAACTTTGAATTGGGGTCATTAGCGGTTATTGCTGGTGGCTTAGGGGTTGGAATTGGTTTTGGACTACAGGATATAACTAAAAACTTTATCAGTGGTGTGACATTACTATTAGAACGAACAATAAGAGTTGGTGATTTCATTGAATTTGATGGCCTATCCGGATATGTTAAAGAAGTCTCGATGCGGTCTACAATCATCCGCACAAGGGAGGGGGGAGATGTAGTAGTTCCTAACTCTCATTTGGTAGAAAACCGAATGCTTAACTGGACTTTTGACAGCTATAAAGCCCGTATACACATACCTGTAGGAGTTGCTTACGATAGTGATCCAGTATTAGTGACAGAAGTCCTATTAAAATCTGCTTATTTAGAACCATCTGTCTTATCTGAGCCAACACCAAGAGTTCTTTTTAAAGGGTTTGGTGATAGTGCCTTAAACTTTGAACTTCGGGTATGGGTCAATCGAATTGATCAAGAACCTTTGATAAGAAGTTCTTTGAATTTTATTATTGAATATAATTTACGTCAGCAGGGAATCTCAATTCCTTTCCCTCAAAGGGATTTTTGGATGCGCAACCCTGAAGCCCTGATGGGGAAAGAGATACAGAGCAAAAATATTGAAACTGTTGAACAAACTATTGAAGAATCAAATCAGCAGTCTTTCAAAGTTAAAACTCCTAGACCTTTAGCGTTACGGGACTTACTACGACAGGTCGATTATTTTAAAAATTTTACTGAATTAGAACTAAGGCAATTAATTGAAATTGGATACCGAAAGCGCTTACGTCCCTCAGAGATGTTATTTCATGAAGGAGACCCTGGAGATGCATTTTATATTATCCTAGCTGGTTCTGTCGAAGTCTTTGTAGAGAGGATTAACAAAACTCTTAATAGTCTTCAGGCAGGTCAATTTTTTGGGGAACTTTCGTTAATGCTAGGCGTACCAAGAACAGCATCAGTTAGAGCCTTAGAAGAGTCACTACTATTTGTAATTAGCAATAAAGGTTTTAAACAACTATTGCAAGACTATCCAGATCTATCGGAGATCATTGTCCAGGAATTAGGCAAGCATCAGGAAGAATTAGCTGAGCGACAAAAACAGATGCGGAAAATGGGTTTGTTGGATGCAGCAGAAGATGACAGAAATCTTCTAGTTTGGGTTCGCAAGCGAGTCAAGAGGCTTTTTAGTCTTTAATAGCAGGATCAGTTTGTTTAGTATTGATACTAAGTTGCGGTCAAAGGTAAAACTTTCTCTTCCCCCAATCTCCCAATCTCCCAATTTCCCAATCTCCCTATCTGCCTATCCAACCAATCGACTATATTTGAATGCAACTTGGTATGAGTGTTGAGTATGAAGTGTTGAGTGTTGAGTGTTGAGTATTGAGTGTTAAGTGTTGAGTGTCAAAGTATCATAGAATCAAAGGTCAACAGAAAACTATTTAGCTTAGCCGTCATTAAACCTTATTTATGGCTAAACCGAAACCAATTCCAGCGATTACTCTGCCACCGGCTGAAAATCCTCAGCAGGAAGGTGAATGGTTACGAGAAACTCTTGCGCAATGGCTAGATCAAGAGTTTCTCCCAGAAGCAATTAATCAAACGATTGCACAACGCGCCGCCCAGATTTTCGTCCGTCAACGGATGGAAGGAGAAAATGATTTGGGTTCACTTGTGATTGCTATTGTTACAGAAATGCAGGCGTTTGACTTTCGAGAAAGTTTTTACGGGGAATTTGCGATCGCTAACGCGGTCAGTGACCTACTCTTACAAAGTCTTGGCATTGACCGCTGTTGTGGGCAGTAGAGGTTTCAGGTTAAAGGTTTTAAGGTTGAAAGTTCCCAGAGGGTCATGGAAGGGTCCGTTGAAGCTCAAGGCAGAGTGGCTATGCTCCTCTTCAGTAGGAAAACCCTAAGGGTAGACTCGGGTATGTCAAACAATCTCTTACCCTGCAACCAGTTAACCTGCAACCTTTAACCTGCAACCTTTAACCTGCAACCTTTAACCTGCAACCAGTTAACCTGCAACCAGTTAACCTACCAGCTTGATTTAACCACACCTGGCAATAGACCTTGGTGCGCCCATTCCCGCAAAACATGGCGAGATAGTCCAAAGTCTCGGTAGTAACCTCGAGGACGCCCTGTAACCCAACAACGGTTCCGCACACGGCAGGGGGCGCTGTTGCGGGGAAGCTGTTGCAGTTTGCGGTGGATCTCTAACCTTTCTCGTTGAGTCGCAGCATTTTTAAAATCTTCCTTGAGGGCCTCCCGCTTAGCTGCGTACTTTTCTACCATTTTTTTGCGCTTTTTTTCGCGCTCAATCATTGATTTTTTAGCCATTAATTCTCGAAACTCTATTCTTTAACAAGACACTGCCTTATTATCTTATCCGATCGCCTTAATTAGTTTTCCCGGTATCTGTTTTAGTAGTCATTACCTCAGGTAGATCTGCACTGGCACATAAATCCGCCAAAACACAAGCATCACAATCAGGTTTTCGGGCTTTACAAATTGCCCGACCATGATAAATTAGCCGAATCGACCAGTTTTCCCAATCCTGCTGGGGCAAAAGCCCCATTAAATCTCGCTCAATCCTGATGGGATCAGTGTATTCTGTCAATCCTAGACGCTGACTGAGGCGCTTGACGTGAGTGTCTACAGTGACTCCCTGGTTAATACCATAGGCCTGGGCAAGTACTACATTGGCGGTTTTACGAGCCACTCCAGGCAACTTGAGGAGTTTGTCCATTTGTTTCGGTACCTGACCACCGTATTCCTTAACAATCATGCGGCAGGCACCTTGAATATTTTTCGCCTTATTACGATAAAAGCCAGTAGAGCGCACTAAAGTTTCCAAGAGTTCTATATCAGCACTAGCGATCGCAACAGCATCAGGAAACTGGCCAAACAACCCTGGTGTGACCTGATTCACACGTTCATCCGTACATTGAGCGGAAAGAATGGTTGCCACCAGTAACTGTACTGGCGTTTCGTAATTCAGTGTACAGGTGGCGTCCGGATAGAGTTGCTTCAGGCGAATTAGAATTTCTAGGGATCGTTTCTTGATGCAATAGCGAGTGGGGGTTTCCCCCAAGACCGCGCTGCATCGCTGCTGCTTGGCAGACGATTTACGGGTAATACTCATGGGTTGGAAGGTTGGAAGGTTGGAAGGTTGGAAGGTTGGAAGGTTGAACGCGTGGCCTATTGGCCAAGGTTTGCTAGATAAGCGCCAGTTAAAGGTTAGAAGGTTAGAAGGTTGAATGTTGGCAAGATCTAGGGTAAATCTCTTCTGAAGCTATACCAGTAAAACCCACAGGATAAACGTTCCCTAGGTCAATAAATCTTTGAACCTGTAACCTGTAACCTGTAACCTGTAACCTGTAACCTACAACCTGTAACCTGTAACCTGTAACCTGTAACCTATAACCTACAACCTGTAACCTATAACCTGCAACCTATAACCTGTAACCTACAACCTGTAAGAACCAAACACGGGTTACTGGAATAAGTTTTGTACCCAAACCAGGTTAGCTGTATCTCGAATAATCAAGAAAACACCTAAACCCAGAAGCAGCACTAGCCCAGTTTGCATAATATTCTGCTGTACTTCCATGGGCAAGGGCTTACCTCGAAGTCCTTCAATCAGTAAGAAAGCCAGCTGACCACCATCAAGAGCTGGTAGGGGCAAGATATTAATAATCGCTAGATTGATACTAATCAGAGCTGCAAACTGTAAAAGATTGACAGCGTTGGAACGAGCAATATCGGCTCCAATCGCCACAATTGCCACTGGACCGGACACTTGTTCCGCCGTTTCGCCAAAATTACTCAGTAGCTGACCAAAGCCTTGCACGGTTAAGACTGTAATGCGTTGATATTCTTCGGCACCACGACTGAATACCTCCAGCAAACTACCAGCACGTTTACGCACTTCCTCTCCATTGGGAGACAGTTGTACACCAATTTTTCCTTTCCCATCTATCCCTGGTTCCGGAATCACCTTCAACTGTAGCGTTTGTTTTTGACGCTGAATCCGCATTTGAAGGGGCTGGTTGGGATGATTTTGAATCGCTTTCATCAGGAAAGTAATCCCTTCCGGGTTTGCTTCCAACTCTTGACCATCTACGGCGAGAATTATGTCTCTTGGTTTGAGGCCTGCTTCTGTAGCCACTAAACTGCTTTCTGGGGCAAGTTTAGGCACTACCACACCCGGTTGGTAGTTGAATTGGGAGATGCCAACCATTCCTATCTGAGCCACAAGCAGGAAGTAAGCAAAGACTAAGTTAGCAATGACACCAGCACTAATCACAATTGCCCGGTCTAGAATCGGTCGGTTGCGGAGCAAATTGGGATCATTGGGAGGAATCTCGCTATCGGGGTCATCATCAGGAAAACCCACAAACCCCCCTAGGGGAATCGCTCGCACTGCATACTCAGTTTCTGGACCCTGATATTTCCAGAGAATTGGACCAAAGCCAAGAGAAAAGCGATTGGCATAGATTCCTTGCAGACGAGCTGCCATAAAATGACCAAGCTCGTGAACAAGAATCAAGACTGCCAAAACTGCAATCGCCGCCAAAATTGACATATAAGAATTTATTTAATGTAATGTTAACTTCATTTTTCTATTGTATAGGCATTGCAATTAGGTTCTAGGCTAAGGGGCTAAGGGGCTAATGGTTCTAGGATAAGCGGCTAAGGGGGTAAGCAAGTTCTGGCAAGGGTATGAAGCGCCCCAAGTCAAGCACAGAAACTGTCAACTGTGCCTTTTATACCTAACAGTCAACTGTGCCTTTTATACCTAACAGGTAATATCTCACAGTTAATATCTCACAGCTAATATCTCACAGCTAATATCTCACAGCTAATATCTCACAGCTAATACCTAGAATTTAAAGTAATGGTATTACAACAGATCTCGCCCCATATAAGGCTGTAGAGCCTCTGGTATCTTAACCGTTCCATCGGGTTGCTGATAATTTTCCAGAATGGCTGACATAGTACGCCCCACTGCCAATCCTGAGCCATTGAGAGTATGAACAAAGTTAGTGCCTTTTTTCCCGGACTCTTTGAAGCGGATCCTACCCCGCCGTGCCTGGAAATCAAAGCAATTAGAGCAACTGGAAATTTCCCGATATGTACTTTGCGAAGGCAGCCAAACTTCTAGGTCATAGGTTGTAGCGGCTGAGAAACCTATATCCCCTGTACAGAGTTCTACAGTCCGGTAGGGTAATTTCAAGGTTTCCAAGATCCCCTCAGCATTCTTAAGCAGCTTCTGATGCTCTTCGGAGGAGGTACTAGGCTCAACAATTTTCACTAGCTCAACTTTATTAAACTGGTGTAGTCGAATTAGACCCCGGGTATCCCGTCCATAGCTACCCGCTTCCCGGCGAAAGCAGGGGGTGAAGGCACAGAGATTAATGGGAAGTTGGGATGCTTCAAGGATTTCGTCCCGGTAGAGATTGACCAATGGGACTTCTGCTGTTGGTGCTAACCACAAATCATCATCAGAGCACTTGAAGCTGTCCTCGGCAAACTTGGGCAACTGACCGGTAGCAGTTAGGGATTCACTGTTGATCAGTACCGGTGGCATCACTTCGGTATAGCCAGCAGCAATTTGCTGGTCAAGCATGAAGTTAATCAGTGCTCGTTCCAAAGCAGCACCAGGCCCGATCAATGTCACAAATCGACTCTGAGCGATTTTCACCCCTCGCTCAAAGTTAAGAATGCCGAGTTTTTCGCCAATTTCCCAATGGGGAAGAATCGGAAAATCTTTGGAAATGTACTCATCACCCCAGCGATGGACTTCCACATTTTCGGCTTCACTCTTGCCAATCGGTGTGGATTCCCAGGGCAAGTTGGGCAGGGATAGCAAGAGGGTGTTCAGCTGGTCTTTTAGGTCTTTTTCTTGGGGTTCGAGTTCGCTCAACTTAGTTTTGATTTGGTTACCCTCTTCCTTGAGCGACTTAATTTCTGGGCTTTGTGGAGGACTACCCGATTTGATTTTTTGACCAATCAGCTTACCAATTTCATTACTACGAGCCTGCAACTGGGTGCGGGATGTTTCTAGCTCCCGCTGACGCTGATTCAGTTCCAGAATAGGTTGTAGGTCATATTGATTGACACTACGTCGGTCGAGTAGTTCTTGAACCTTTTGTGGATTTTCCCGAATTTGCTTTAGGTCAAGCACGAATCTTCTTTACTAAAATGACGCGATCGCATGATCAGTAATCATCTGAGCAACATCGATCTAACTTCACCAATGTGCCACAGTTTTCTTGCCAACGGCAATTAACTTCTGCTGGGTGTCGGGTTTCCGGTTTCCGGTTTCCGCTGTGGGGTATGTTCCCTACCGACTGACTCGATTAAATAGCCACAGGGAAATGGCTATGCCAACAAAATTAGCAAAAATAGTGTTGATGTTTGCTTGCACAACAAACAGGTCTATGGGTGGAACATCATTACAAGCCAACCCAACTGGATTTTGTTGTTCAGCTAGGGCTAGGGCTACAAGGCTGCCTATGACTGCAAATGAGCCAATGATTGTCAATAACATTCCTACTAAACTAACAATCAAGCCCAGCCTAATCGTTTGAAGGGTTTGAGCTTTGCTGGGTATGTCTGACCCATTGGCAGCTAGCAGCCGACGAGCGATTCCAGTGTAACGGTAGGCAAAATAAATGCCTATACCTAAAGCCACTAGTCCACAAACTACGAAAAAAAGACCGAAGCCGATTCCTTGACCCACTTGATTGTCCGGTTGAGGGCTGGCAAGGGTAAAGCCTGCAAACACTAAAATCAGCGTAGAAATCACCCCTAGGATTAACTGAGTCCAGAAGGAAATCCAACCGAATCTGCGCAGCGTTAGGGCAATTTTTTGACGAGCTGGTGGGATGGAACTGTCAGGTATCTCTCGCATGGGGGCTGTGTCCCTTTAGTAATCACTTTTGAACCGCCTACCACGCGCTCCACAACGCGAAAAGACGTAGGGCTAATCTTGGGCTGGAAGCTAAACACCCTTGTGGTCGGTCGGGGAGGGTCAGCAACCAACGACTTTATTGTGACAAGGATTGATCACACTGGCAATTCATCCCCAGCTAAATCCCAGATAAAGGGCTGAGGGACTTCTTGTGGGAACCGTTAATTAATTTTCTACAAAACCTGCCTGAATGGGTCCTATGTGAGATAATCCACATTAATAGTTCCCTTTTGTGTTAAACCAACCCCCACTTATACCAATCCCCACTTACACCAACCCCCACAAAAATTATTAAGCTTTAACGGATTTAAATTGTGAATGGTGGTTTATGGGGGGATGGGGAGATTCGGGATTGGTAGATGGTAGACTTGCTTTTGCACAAGTGGCAAGATATGAAATTGAAATGGATATTAGCTTAGATATTAATCCCTCCATCCGGCCATCCTTCCATCCTCGTACATCCTCTCGCTCGTCGCATCAATGAAATTGGTGTTACTGGTTTCCCTGGTCTTCTTTCCCGATGTTACCCTTCATAGTCGGAAGTTTGGGATCAGGGTTTCGAGCAATTATTAAAGTTGATCTTTACTTTTTAGGTGTGTTAAGCGCAAAATTCATTAAACTTTCATCAAATTAGGGAGGTATTTAAACCCTACGCCAGAGATTTTTAAGTTATAAAGTGTGATAGCGATGTACCTACTCAGGTTACTCGTTTAAATCAAACTCACTGCAAAACGCGCGTGAATTTCCCAGGGTGCCTCCAACCATCAATATTTGCCAGAAAACCCTCTAATCCCATCTAGAAGAACTGGGAATTCCAACTATATATGCAGATGAAATTCGAAGATATCTATAGCTTTTTCCAAGATCCTCCACCCAACTATCTCAATAAAGAATTAGCCGTATGCTATGTTCTATCGGTGTTGTTGCAAGGAGAATCTTATGGAACACAACTGATCCAACAACTAGAACAAGAATACCCCACCTATCGACTTTCAGATACTGTCCTCTACAGTGCACTGAAGTTTCTTGAAGAAAAACAGGCAATTTCAGCCTACTGGCAAAAAGTAGAAGGAAGAGGACGCCCACGCAGGATGTATCAAATCTGCCCAGAGTGGCAGGAGAAAGCTATAGAACTGGCCAGTTTTTGGCATGACTATATGGCTGAGGAAACAGTGGGGAAAATTCAGTCAAGGACTCCCTGCCACCAGTCTGTTGTTGAGTCAGTTAGGTAGGGAAGTAACAATTTTTTCCAGGGTGCTGTCCCGTGAAAACCCTGGTGGCATAACAGAAGTCAGGTGATGCATTGTTTTGCCCAGATGTGAATTCAGGTGAATTCAGGGCGTACTAGCTGCTAGCCATCTACCCATACCAGCATCTTACAGCCTCTAGCTAGTGGGTACGGAGTAGCTTTACCTGACCAAAGCGTGTCTATTAAATTGTAAAGTAGTAGCAAAGGATGTGTATTTTTATAGTTAATATTCAGTGAATACAACTATTCTTGCTTCTACAGTTTGGCTAACCCTTTTATTAGCAGTAGGTTTGTTTTTCTTTATTCGAGCCTCTGTGAAAGAACGAATACAACAAGTCAAGTTAGCTTCCCCAGAAACAGAAGAATCGCTTCTAAACCAGTTGAAGCAATATTTTTATCAAAGAGCCTACCAGGTGGTGGCGGTGGATGCTGCCACTAATCAAGTCACGTTCCAGGGGCTAGTCCGACCGAGTTGGTTTATGGCTATTTTTTTAACCGTCCTAGCTGCCTGTGGTATACTCTGCTTATCCCTAGTGCTATCTATTTTGTTTCCGACTTTGACTAAGGTGTTTTTGGGGCTAGTGGCACTAGGTCCTGTTGCGGGGGTTTTTTATTGGAAAAAAGCTGAGCGACTCGAACAGGTATCTCTAAAATTAGAATCAGCGTCTACTCAAGCCCCTGGGGATCAAGGCGCTGCGGAGCAATGTTTGGTTATAGTCACTGGTCATCGTGATGAACTAATACAACTTCAACAGTCTCTCAAACTAAAACCCTTGTCGTAAGCAAGGAGGGTTTGACATCTTCCCACACTATAACCAGAATAGGTAAAATTACCAAGATACTTAGCCCTCCTCAAGCCTTGGAGTTTGAGGAGGGCTAAGTAAAAGCACTTTCAATAAATATTATCAGTAAGGTTTCAGCGGCTACGAGCGACAACCCCTACCTTTTTTAAGGGAGAGTTGATTAATCGCAAACTGGGAAACAGAAAATGATTTTCTTCCACATATTGGGCACCGAAGAGCCCTTTTTCTGCCCAGAAATAACGGTCTGTGGTATGCTCGTTACGTTTGACCAGTAGTAGGGCAGGTGGAACTATCCCTTGTGATCGAATGTATGCGCGTGCTGCTGTAACCGGTTTATACTCGCCACTTTCTAGATTGTACTGAGGTACATGCTCAAGTATCTTGCGCCCTTCTTGGCGGCGGCGACTCTTACGCTTACGTCTTCTTGCCAACCTTTTTACCTCCTCTTTTTGCTGGCAATTGTAAAGATAGTTACAAAAGCCGTCGAAATTATATCGACTCTTTCTAAAAAGATCAAGCTCTTGTCATAGAACTAAACAACCAGGCTGAAACCTTTGACAGCAATACTTTAGGGGATTTTCGTTGTCCTGATTACCTCCGGAAAATTAATACAAAAATTTAATATTTTTAATAAAAATTAAATATAATTAGAAAAAATAGCCTTAAACTCATCCAATAATTACACTGATGGGGTGATCAGGTGATGGGGTGATGGGATGATAGGCGAAGGGATGTAACAGATATTTGCCAGAGGTCTAATCACTAATGACTGATGACTGATGACTGATGACTGATGACTGATGACTGATCACTAAAGCTCACTAAGGCATAATAGTCAATTGTGTGACATCCTCCTACACTAACCTTCGGTATAGTGTAGGCTTCCCATCCTCACAAACGGGTATTCCTGCCCCAGATGATTAAACACCTTTGCGCCACTTATCTAGGATTTCTCCCCCGACAGATCGACTTGACAAGCGGTTTCCGTTCCCCGAATTGTCCACGGGTACTAATTCCAATCCTCGCCATCTAATCATCTGAGCGGCGGCATGATCTCTGTGGGTTGTGTAGCCGCATTCAGGACAAAAATGTTCTCTGACCCTCAAGTCTTTCTTTACCGTTGCCTGACACTCAGGGCAAGTCTGACTGGTTCCACGGGGGTCTACTCGTTTAAAGTAGCATCCCCGTTTCCAGGCTACCCACTTGAGAAGATCTAAGAATTGACCGAATGAAGCATCAATACAGTCAAACCTCAACATCCCTCGATTGAGTCCTACTGTGTTGAGGTCTTCTGCAAAGATTGTCTGAGCTTGGTCACAGAGTACATGGGCTGTTTTCAGATGAAAGTCTTTGCGAGTATTCGCTATTTTTTGATGTAGTCTGGCTACCTTCAGTTGTGCCTTTTCCCAGTTATTAGAACGCTTTTGCTTTCTAGCTGCTCTGCGTTGCAGCAATTTCAGCTTGCCTTGCAGTGACTTGAAAAACTTAGGCCGTTCAACTGTGAAACCGTCTGAAGTTGTCAGGAATTTCTCTAACCCAAGGTCAATGCCGATGGCCCTACCTACAGCAGGGTGATCAGGAATATCGACATCCAGTGCCACGGATATCACAACATACCATTGTGTCTGTCTAGCTTTAGCCAAGACTCTAACCTGTTTGACCTGGAATCCTTCGGGGATTTCCCGATGGAGCCGAATCGGAACTAAGCCAATCTTGGGAAGTTTGATATGTGCATTACTGACTGGATTAGATTTGAATTGAGGAAACACAAATGATTTGTATTGCCCGCGTTTCTTGAATCTAGGAAACCCAAACCCTCGCTTACGCATTGCTTCCCATGAGTCATGTAACCGCCTAACGGTTGTTTGCAAAACTTGGGAATGCACCAAAGCTAGAAATGGGTTGGTTTTCTTGGCCTTGGGTAGATTGTTTTGTTGACGGTGATAACTAGGAAACGGTGTATCGGCAGGAATGATGTATTCCTTGTCAATGGAACACCTATCCACAGGACATTTACGACTAGCAATCCAGTCTTTCAACTCCCTCAATGAGTAGTTATAGACTCGTCTACAAGTCTCAAGCCAGTCTTTGAGGATCTGTTGTTGATCCTGACTGGGATAAATCCTGTATGTGTAGTTCATCATCAACATATCCCCTATTCTACCACACTGAGGTGACAATGGTAAATGCTGAGTGGGTGGGCATCGAACCCACCCGCTCAGCCTGGGGGAGTCCATGTATCCCCCACACCCCCTCGCTAGTTAAGGGGTTCGACATTATATAAGTAAAGCTGATAGTGGCTTAACTTCCAGTAGGATTAACCCAGATCACTCATCTATTGCTCATGTTCACTCGCGTCAGTTCAGAATTTGTCTCCCTGTGTCGAAACCAAGTGGCTTTATTAACCCAAGGACTGGGAGGAGCTAGTGGTGCTGTATATTTAACGGAAGAATTCCTTGAGGGCAATCAGGCAAAGCTAATTCCTGTGGTAGTTTATCCGGAAACAAGTACCGTGCGGGATATGAGTGATCCTGACTGGGTTTTGCCACAGAAAATAGGTGAGATTGATCAGATTCCTAGATTATCCAGCAGCTTACCTCGGCTACTGCCTCAGGGAAATAACCAAGAGCAAGATTTGGGTTCAACCTCTTTTGTAGGATCTGAAAATTCTCTGCAGCAGCAGCACCAAATCGTTTTACCTCTAATCCATGAAGGGATAGTGATGGGATTATTGGTGAGTGTTCGTGATGATAGACCTTGGAATCACACAGAACAGGCCAGTGTGGAACGCATTGCTAGAACCTTAGCGATCGCATATGTCATAGAACAGCGTCAAGGTTGGTTTGAGCAGCAGTTGACTCAGCAAAGACGTCTACAGGCCAAACAACGGGATATACTTGATGATCTGCTCCATCAATTTCGTAATCCCCTGATGGCGTTACGTACCTTTGGTAAGCTACTGCTGAAGCGACTGGTACCAGGAGATAAAAACTATCCAGTGGCTTCGAGCATTATACGAGAAAGCGATCGCTTACAGGAGTTGCTGCAACAGTTTGATGCTTGCCTGGACATGAACCAAACCGATACAGCATCCCTCACGTTACCTGTAACTACCGCTGAGGCTTCTTCATCCCCAGAATCAGATGATCTTGGGGAGATTTACCCAACTAGTCACTCCGAACCACACTCCACCCCAGGGGAATTTCCCCTACTGACGGACAAAACTCTTCCGTTGGAACCATTTGCGCTCAAAGATGTCTTAGAACCCTTGCTTATATCTGCTGACGCTATTACTCAAGAGGCTAATTTGGAGTTGCATTGCTCTATTGCCCCTAACTTACCTTTGGTGAAAGGGAATCCTAAGGCTTTACGGGAAGTGTTGAGTAATTTGATTGACAATGCTTTGAAGTATACCCCAGCAGGGGGAAAAATTGATATCCAAGTTGGTGTTGGACAATGGCTTTCACATGGTGATGCCATAGCGATCGCAATTAGTGATACTGGTCCAGGTATTGCTCCAGAAGACTTAGACCATCTGTTTGAGCGGCATTATCGGGGAGTTCAAGCTAATGGTCCTATCCCTGGCACTGGTTTAGGATTAGCGATCGCAAAAGAACTGATGGAATACATGCAGGGTGATATTGAAGTGTTGAGTCCTGCCAAACTACTATCGACTGAGGAAAATGGGGAATTATCCATTAGTCATGGTCAAGATAACTCAAGGATTGGAACAACCTTTATCGTTTGGTTGAGATACGCTCAGTAACCCTAAGTAGGTAGTTGTTGACCGTTGAGAGGTTGTCTGTCATTTGTGAATTTATGATCCTCTCAACAGTTAACTCTCCACATCTCTAGTTACCGACTGCTAATTACCAAGTCAGAGTCGATGGTAAGCTGTAAGTCGGTTTCTGGTTCAACCACAAATAGGTCAACACTGCTGCTACCGAATAAACGTTTGCCGATATTTAAAGCGATACCAGAACTAACTCCAATCAAGATTTCTTCTGTAGCGATCGCACGGTCACCGGTAACGGCAGAGATAGCAGCGGCGGCAGCGGTACCAACTGCTGCATCTTTTAGGATACTGCCTGGATTGCTACCCTTGCGAATGGTTTCAGTGGTGGTAATTTCCTCAGAGGTGGCATTAAAGGATAGGGTTTCACCATTGATCAACAGCCGCTGAGCTACAAACTGAGCTCCCTTTTCTGTAGCACGCAGTTCCCCAACCACTTCACTACCAGCAGGAATCAGCAATTTGCCCTCATCAGCAGTGGTAATGTTTAGATCCACTGTCAGGGTTAGGGGAATAGTTTCCTCTTGGGCGAGCAGAATTTTATCTTTTTTGTACTTAACTGGAATAGAAGTACCTGCAGGAATTGTGAAGGCTACAGGTGCTGGATTGGGATCGATAATGTATTGGGAGCTAATCACTGGGGCTTGTTCGGTTGCTACCAGCGCTTGGTACATAAAAGCTGCAACTTCTGCACGAGTTGCATTCCGAGTTGGATTGAGAAAGGCAACGTTAGGATAATTAACCACCAAACGATTTTCTGTAGCAGCAGCGATGGGAGCACGGGCAAAGTTAGAAATTTGGTTCCCGTCCCGGTAGAAACTGACCAGTTCTGAAGTAGAACCGCTGGAAGAGAAATTCAGTCCATTAGAAAGGGCAACTAAAACTTGTTCACGGGGAATATTTTGTTCAGGTCTAAAGATATTACCAGGGTAACCACTCAGAAATCCGGTTTGGTAGGCTTCTTGAATGGCAGGATTTGCCCAGTAGTTGGAAGCAACATCCACGAAAGTGTTGCCACCGCGAATGGCGGGTTTATTGAAATCTTGATTTGCTTTACGCAGCATTGCCGCAAACTGAGCGCGGGTCACTGGTGCATTTGGTCTGAAGGAGCCATCAGGAAATCCGGCAATAATACCGCGCTGGGATAATTCCCCAATAAATTCACTTGCCCAGTAGTTGGATGAAACATCAATAAAGTTAGTGCTTTGGGCAAAGGAGGGAGCAGGTGCGACTAGGGGAGCCATGGTGGTGGCAGTGAGTCCAAGGGCTAAAACAGCAGCAGTTCCTGATTGAAAATGATTTAGGTTAAGCATGGAAGGCATTCTCTTAAATTAATGTGTTCTTAAGTAAATAGAACCAATCAGATGCTAGATGTTCCTAGGTTCAATAAAATTGTTTTTTTTGCTCAAAATCAGCATAAAAAACCAGATTATGCCTGTTTAATAGCAATCATTTCGGCACAATCTGAGTAATTTGACGCTAGTAACATTCCATGAGTTGCCAACCACTTGCCAGATCAAAAATTGTCACATTAGCCCAAGGGGGTGGGGTGACCGGTTAACCGCGTGTGGAGTGTAGTAGGAGAGTACGGAACGAGACCCTAGAGCTAAAATTGCTGGGTATAGCGCTACGGGCAAGTCAGAAGTCATAAGTCAGAAGTAAGCTATGAAAAAGTTACCCACTGACCTACTCACGCAGTAATCAATCAGTAAATTGCTTATTAATCCACCGGCGGTAAATTTTTTGAATTGCTTTGAGTACTTTTTGACTACTCGACTGCTGAGATGGATTGCTGGGGTCGAGTAACTGCAAGCGATTGAGAAGTTTCGCTTCTTCTGTGTCTACCAGCCCATCGCTATAAATTAAGGCACTGAGGGCTTCAACCAAGCGCTGATAGTCTTCTGGACTAGGGCGATCGCCTAAATATTGTTCCACCCAACTGTAGCATTCATCTGCTGACACAGCTTTGAGTTCATACAGTAACGGTTTAATCTCTGGGTCGTCAGCAACTCCATATTCCTTGGCGACTTTATACAGATATTCCCGTTCCTCTGCTTGAACTTTACCGTCTATCCAGGCGGCACCGATTAAAATTTTGAGCAACTGTTTGACATTAGAATTTGTAACCATGACTTTATCTCTCCAGTAGGGGGGAACCGAACCAATACAGCACTTGTTGCCAATCAACCTTGAATCATCAACAGCTTGCCACGATTAGGGGAAAAGGGAAAGTGGAAAGGGAAGAGGGGGAAGAGTGGGAAGATTGGGCAGACGGGGGAGAACTTCGTCAAAAAACCGGGTTTGTGAAAACTAACTTAGTTAGACCCCTTTCTCTAGGTAAGAAACCTGATTTCTTTAAAGCCAATTTTTTTGTACAGAAGTGTTAAGCGCTAGTATGTTACGTTTAATTTTAATTAACTAAGTTAGTTCTTCCTTACACACTTATTTCTGTTAATGGAAATCGATATTGATTACTTAATTCAAGGGTATGCTCAAGGCTATTTCCTAATGGCAGATGATACTGGTAATTTAGGCTGGTACTCAAGCCGCAAACGTGCTATAATTCCCCTGGATGAGCGGTTTCGCTATCCTAAATCTCTGCGTCGTGTCTTAAATCAGGAACGATTTAGTGTCAGCATTAACCGAGACTTTTTAGGGGTAATGACTGGTTGTGCTGACCGCGAAACTACTTGGATTTCTCCAGAACTAAAGGAGATTTATTGGCAATTTTATAAGGCTGGATGGGCCTACAGTTTTGAAACTTGGCAGGGAAATCAGCTGGCAGGAGGAATTTTGGGAATTGTAATTGGTGGAGCGTTTATTGGTGAATCGATGTTTTATCGGATTCCGGAGGGCTCAAAGGTGGCGATGGTTAAGCTGGTAGAACGGTTGCGCCATCGCCACTTTTTGCTGTTTGATGCTCAGATGATGAATTCTCACCTCGAACGGTTTGGTGCCTGTACCGTAAATGAGCAAGAGTATACTTTCCTGTTACAGAAGGCAATAGCACAAACCTGTTCCTTTGATGAACTTATCTAAGTTAGCTAAGGCTTACCTGCTCCAAATAGCCAAACCTCCTCCCCGACCTCTAGCAGCAATGCAACGGTTTTCCACTAAAAAGTAGGTGAAGAATGCTTGTTCTTTTAAGGGTTGCTCATAGAACCTAGTTTCCCGGTCTTGTCCACCTTTAATGTAACCTTGATAAAGTGTTAGACCAGATAACGATATCCTGATTTGACTAAAGTCAAAAGCTAAGATATTGGTCTTAGGATAAAACTTCGTAGGACCGGTGAGAACTATCTGAATCGGTCCGAATTGAACAGCATTTTGAACCGTTCCTTGGTCTTGAGAAGACTCTGATGGGGAGTAGGATAGGTGAATCTTGATCCACTTTGGCAGAAATCGTCCGCTACCCAAGATCACCCCTGCTCGTTGGCGCGATCGCTTTGTGCCTGTAATAAACCCTAGTCGCCAATTTCCGATCAGTTGTGAATAGCCATGGCTGACTTTGGTTCGTTTAGCTGTTTTCTCTGCCTGAAGTAGTGCCTCGACTACAGCTGATGAGGTCGGGCGTGTCACCGATGGGCTTGTTAAAAAATCAATCGCTTGATCTAAAGCTGTATCCATTGCTAGCAAATGCGTTAGTGAAGTGTGGCGCTACTGGGTCAATCCCATGTGTTGATAATCTAATCAGATCTTAATACGCGATCGCTCAAAGTATATCCTAAGGAAGCAGTGACTTAACATAATTGTCTTCAATGGTCAAGTTGAGTTTCCTCAAGGTCTTACGAGAGCAGTTAAATCTTTCCCGGTTAGCCATTAAGTATTCCCGAGTAACCATAGGTTTTTGGATCGCAATGGTTGTGGCTGGGCTTTTGGCGTTCAGTTCCCTTAAGTATGCCCTATTCCCCGATATTACCTTTCCGGTGGTGGTGGTCAATGCTCAAGTGCCATTGGAGACTGCCGTGGAAACGGAGCAGAAACTGACTCAACGGATTGAGGAAAGACTTTTGCCTTTGGCAGGACTCGATCAGATGGTTTCTTCAACCTACCCTGGTCGAACAGTAGTTACCCTCTATTTCCATGTCGGAACCGATCTCAACTCCTCTTCAAGGGAGGTGGAAAAGACACTGTGGCAAATTGCTCTTCCTGAAGGTGCAACCTTTCAGGTCATTCCCTTCAATTTGAACGAATCCTCTGCGGTTAGCTACACCATCAAGAGTGATACTAAAGACCTGAAGGAATTAGCTGAGATTGCTAAGACTAGTATCTTACCAGAGATTGCTCAACTTCCAGGAGTTCTGAAAGTCAATTTGTTGGGAGGCGGGGAAACTACGTTTACGGCTCTCAATTCTGGCTCAGAGTTGACCAAACAAGCACCAGAAATTATTAAGGAGGAACAGCAGCGAGATAATCCCGAATCTCCCATACCCATTACCCCGACTCGGATTCGCTTCAATGGACAGGAAGCTTTGGCTTTTCAGGTGATCAAAGGGGGTGATGCTAACACCTTAGATGTGGTTAGTCGGGTAGAGGAAACAGTGCAAAGACTACAAGGTAGTTTGCCAGGGGTGCAGTTAGTCTTAGCAGTGACTCAAGCTAACTATATCCGGGAAGCGACTCAATCTACTATTGATGGTTTATTACTGGCAATTGTTCTGGCAGTGTTGGTAATTTTTACTTTCTTGCGTAACTGGCGTGCTACCCTAATTACTGCCTTGGCAATTCCAATTTCCCTGCTCGGAACCGCTATCGTGATGGCTATCTATGGGTTCAATCTCGAAACCATTACTCTACTAGCTTTGGCTCTGGTAATTGGAATTATTATTGATGATGCCATTGTAGAAGTCGAGAACATTTCTCGGCACTTGGAGGCTGGAGAGTCTCCTCGACAAGCTGCTCTTTCTGCTACTAATGAAATTGGTCTGACGGTTTCTGCTTCTACTTTGACCATTGTGGCGGTATTTCTACCGGTTGGTTTAATGGGTGGTAACTTAGGACAGTTCTTTAAACCTTTTGGTCTGACGGTTTCGGCAGCAGTTCTTACCTCTTTGTTGGTTGCTCGAACCTTGTGCCCAGTTCTTGCGGTTTATTGGCTTAAACCTAGGCAGGGGAAAAGGGAAGAGGGAACAGGTAGAAGGGAACAGGGAACAGGGAACAGGGAGCAGGGAACAGGGAGCAGGGAGCAGCGCGGTCTTGGGGGTTTCCCCCACTCGCTATTGCATCAAGACGGGAGCAGGGAAAGATTATTGAGAGAAGAAGGGAACAGGGACTTCGGAACAGCGATGCAGCGCGGTCTTGGGGGTCTCCACGGGGCTTACAAGGTGCGGACGCAGGTTCCGCACACAGCCCCTCCCCACTCGCTATTGCATCAAGACGGGAACAGGGAACAGGTAACAGGTAGAAGGGAACAGGGAATAGGGAATAGGGAAAGATTATCAAGAGTAGTTTTCGACTTTTGGTTGAGGTCTAATCCTAAGTACCCTGATTTGCTGCGCTGGTCCCTGGGGCATCGGAAATTTGTAGTGGCATTAGCGGTATTGAGCTTGGTGGCTGGGATTTCTCTGATTCCCCTAATTCCTCAGGGGTTTATTCCTACCCTAGACCGAGGGGAATTTATGATTACCTATAGGGCACCGTTGCCTCAGATACCTAGTGCCTCTCAATTTGGTGATTTAATTAATAATATTCTTAATTTAGGAGGGTTTGATACTAATAGTGATAAGTCAAAGCAATTAAGTAATTCAGATACTAATTCAGATACTAACAAGCAGATAAAACCACAACTATCAAAACCAAAACTATCAAAGTCAGGGTTTAATGGTCTATTTCCGATTAAAAGTGGGATGCAATTGGTACTGAATCAATCTGAGCAGGTAGCTAAGCAGTTGGAAGAGGTGGTGCTGGCTTTCCCTGAAGTGGAATCGGTCTATACGGTTGTGGGGGTACAGGGTGAGCCAAACAAAGGTAACCTTCAGGTCAAACTTAAAGGTAATCGCCAATATACTACTGCTCAGGTTCAGGAAAAAATGCGTGCTGCTTTGCCGAAGATTTCTGGTGTAACTACTAGTGTTGAAGATATTCAGTTTATTGAACTACCTACTCAAAAACCGGTTCAAGTTGCTTTATTGGGTGATGATTTAGAGGTGTTAGGCAATACGGCTGCGGATCTCAAAACTCGGATTGAGACATTACCAGGATTAGTGGATGTAGAGGCAACCGGTCAGAATAATCGAGGGAATAGGATTACTGAGATTGAGCATGTCAATGGTCAGCGAGGGGTTTATGTTCGTGCTAGCCTTAACCAGGGTCACAGGTTGGGAGATGCGACTGAGGAGGTGGTAAAGCTTGCCAAATCAGTTTTACCGGATGGTGTGAGGTTAGAACTGTGGGGGGATTCGGCTCTTAGTAGTCATGTGTTGGGCAGTTTTGCTGGCACCTTGACCTTGTCTGTTACCTGTATGCTGTTAGTGCTGATTTTGCCTTTTGGTCGATTGTTAGAACCGATGGTGGTGGGCTTGTCGTTGCCCTTATCTATTGTCGGAGCAATGCTGGCACTTCTGATCACCCAAAGTGATTTTGGCATGATTTCCCTGATTGGTCTAATTTTTTTGCTGGGACTACTTGACAAAAATGCGCTTTTGCTGATGGATTATGTTAACCAACTTCGTCGAGCTGGTTTAAGTCGCACTGACGCAATTCTGGAAACGGGAGTGGTGCGTTTGCGACCGATTATCATGACTACTGCTTCGACAATTTTGGGGATGTTGCCCTTGGCATTGGGATTTGGCGCAGGAGCAGAATTGCGACAACCGATGGCTGTGGCAATTATTGGTGGATTGCTTACGTCTACGTTATTGAGTTTGATTGTTGTACCAGTATTGTATAGCCTGCTGGAAGATTGGTGGGTAGGATTATTAGACTTCTTGCAGAAGTCGGGAACAGGGAAACAGAGGAGCTAAACCAATGGCAATCAAAGCTTTCGTCACTGGAGGAACAGGATTTATCGGTGCTCATGTTGTGCGATCGCTACTTGAAGCAGGATACTCCGTGCGAGCTCTGGTGCGCCCTACTAGCCAACTCGATAACATCGAAGGTCTAGATCTAGAAGTCGTTATTGGTGACTTAAACGATCCAGGCTTGTCCCAACTGATGCAGGGATGTCAGGTATTATTTCATGTCGCTGCCCATTATTCCCTGTGGCAAGGGGATCGAGATTTACTCTATCGTAACAATGTCCAGGGAACCCGTAATGTGCTACAAAGTGCTGGTAAAGCTGGGATTGAACGCACTGTTTACACCAGTTCAGTAGCGGCTATTGGTGTGGGTAAACCTGGGGAAATTGTGGATGAAACCCATCAGAGTCCTGTAGAGAAATTGGTGGGTGACTATAAAAAATCTAAGTTTTTTGCTGAACGGGAAGCGATCAAGGCCGCTGACTCTGGTCAAGATGTGGTGATTGTTAATCCTAGCGCTCCCATTGGTCCAATGGATATTAAGCCAACTCCTACCGGAGAAATTATTGTGCGCTTCCTACAGCAGAAAATGCCATTTTATTTGGATACGGGATTAAATTTTATTGATGTGCGGGATGTGGCTCAGGGTCACCTGTTGGCGTTGGACCGGGGGAAAAAAGGCGATCGCTATATTTTAGGTAACCAAAATCTATCCTTCAAATCGTTATTGGAGCAACTTGCGGACATTACTGGATTGAGTGCGCCTCAAAAAACTGTTCCGGTCTGGCTACCGTTGAGTATGGCTTGGATTGATGAGTGCGTGTTGACTGCTTTTGGGAAAACCCCTTCTATTCCGCTCAATGGGGTGCGGATGGCACAACACCCAATGTATTACGATTGCTCGAAAGCAGTTAGAGAGTTAGGGTTACCCCAATCTTCCATTAGGAAAGCGCTCAAGGATGCTGTTGATTGGTTTAGCTAAGGCAAGAGGCAAAAAAAAGGCAAGAGGCAAGAGGCAAGAGGCAAGAGGCAAGAAGCAAGAGGAAACTGATAACTGGGGCAAAGTCTAGGATTTTAAGCAATTCACGAACAGTATGATTAATTAATCGGCGAAGCTGATCATAGTTAAAGCTTTGGGGTAATTATGATTACCCTCAATGATTGGCGTTGATTATATGGTGTGAGGAGAATTATGGCAATTCAATTACAGCAAGCTCTTGATGTCGGAAAGTATATTGTGACCCAGCGTCTTTTGGGTCGTAAACGCTTTCCCCTGGTGCTGATGTTGGAACCTCTGTTCCGCTGTAATCTAGCTTGTTCGGGTTGTGGCAAAATCCAGCATCCTAAAGAAATACTTAAGCGCCACCTAACTCCTGAAGAGTGCTTTGCTGCGGTGAAAGAGTGTGGTGTTCCTGTGGTTTCTATTCCGGGGGGAGAACCTCTGCTTCATCCACAAATTGACGACATTGTCAAGGGGTTGGTGGCATGGCGAAAGTATGTCTATCTCTGTACCAATGGGTTGTTGTTAGAGAAGTGTCTGGATAAGTTCCAACCTTCCCCTTACCTGACTTTCAGCGTTCACTTGGATGGCTTACGGGAACGGCATGATCAGTGTGTGGACCGTCAGGGGGTATTTGATAAGGTGGTGCAGGCCATTCGAGCGGCTAAAGCTAGAGGATTTCGTGTGACTACTAACACGACGGTGTTTGAGGGAACTGATCCTAAGGAAATTCAGGAGTTCTTTGATTTCCTGGCCATGTTGGGTATTGACGGCATGATGGTTTCTCCTGGATATAGTTATGAATGGGCACCCGATCAGGAGCATTTCCTGAGGCGGGAACAGACTAAGGCGATGTTCCGGGAAATTTTAGCGCCTTTGAAGGCTGGGAATAAAACCTGGAATTTTAACCATAATCCTTTATTTTTGGATTTCCTGATCGGGGAGAAAGATTACGAGTGTACCCCTTGGGGAAGTCCTAGTTACAGTGTTTTGGGGTGGCAAAAGCCTTGCTATTTGTTAAATGAAGGGCATTATGCCACTTTTAAGGAATTGCTGGAGGAAACGAATTGGGATCAGTATGGTCGCGCTAGTGGTAATCCTAAGTGTGCCGATTGTATGGTTCATTGTGGGTATGAGCCGACGGCGGCTGTGGATGCGTTTCAGCCCCAGAATATGGTTCGTGCGATGGGTAGTGTGTTAGGAGGAGTATGAACCTGACCAATTTCCCAGACCATAAAGCTGGCGCTAGTTAGTAGCTCTGAGTAGTGATGGATTGGAAAGCTTGGCAAGATAGGCAAGGTCAACTTTAGCACAATAAATGCGATTGGCCGTAGGCCACGCTTCGCGATGCTCCGTAGGAGCCGCTAAAAGCGATTGACCTTTGGTCACGCTTCGCGATGAAGCGAAGCTTCCGCTAAAAGCGATCGCATTAATCTGAGCTTTCTGATTCTTGATAAAATAGACCTTGAAATCAACTTCAAGGTCATTATTTTATTGGCAATTAATTCGTTTTGGTAAAACCTCATTATCTGCTACCCCTTTTATAATCACAAAAATTCAATTAAAATTTAAATCCTAATAAATTCCAAGAATTTAGGAGCCAGATAAATAGCCATGCGGCTAGCATACTCAAAAAATAATACCCTCGTCTAATCCAAGACCAGTTTTTGTATCTCCAAGCCAGTAAAGCAATAATCGATACTATAGTAGTCAAGCCTGTGGTCACAATGGGTAGATAAAGTAACGCAATTATCACAGGAGGCATTCCGAAGAAAAATTCCCAGAAATCTATTGTACTAATAGCTATACCTATTCCCATCAAAAAGCATAAATTCAACAGACTAATAAGACCAATACTCAACTCCACCAGACGAGTATGTCGTGAAACTAGAGATAAGGTTTTATTTTTGCGGCTAACTAATGGTCTAATTAGCCAAACTAAACATCCCCATAGGAAGATGGTCACAGAAAATCCTGCCAGTCCAAGCTGTAAAACAGGAGCTTCGTACCAGGGTAACTTTTCATAGCTTAAATGGACATGACTACTCATAGACATACCAGTAATTTTACCCTGACTATCTGGCCGAAAATTTATATACATACTGCTGTCAGTAGCACGAAATAGAAGTGGCTCGACTTCCTCCCATGTACTTCTACCTGGAAATATAGTTAACGTGTGGTCTTTATTAGTTTGAATAATCAACAATTTTCCCCATTCCAGCAAAACCATGGCTAGTTTAACCAGGGAGTTTCGAGGATATCGAATGAAGCGATAACCGCCCTTTATTTGTTTATATTGCTGTTCATATTGCTGTTTATACTGCTGGTTACTATTAGGTTCAAGGATAGGTTTATTAATAGTTTCAGTAGGTGACGAAATGCTTTCCTGTACAGGATAATAACGATCTAAAAACTGTTCAACCAAGTCGTCTCGCAAATTTTCATTAAGAGTGTTACGGTTATAAGCGATATAGAAACCTAACTTTTGTTCTGGGATTAAAAATAGCAGATTAGTATACCCTGACATGCTACCGCCATGCTCAATTATCCGTTGATTATTCACAAAGCGCTCAAAAAAACCATAAGTAGATCCTGCCACTTGAGGAAGGTTGGGAAAATTAGTATAGTGTTGGCGGTGCATCTCCTTTACTGTAGTGTCATTCAGGATACGCTCTGTACCATAACGACCTCCCTGTAAATGAGCAATCATAAAGTGAGCCATGTCTTCAGCAGTAGTACTTAACGCTGTAGTAGGAACACTTTTATTACAGGTAAAGGGTTGATTTATATAATTGCCATTTTTGTACTGATATCCCACAGCTAAATCAGCAGCCAGCTGAGACGGTAATGGTTGCTGAAAACTACTTTGACTCATATTCAAAGGTTGTAGGATAGCTTGGTCAATATAGTCACTGAAAGGAATTCCACCAACTACTTCGACTAAGTAACCTGCTAATGCTAATCCCACATCACTATAAACATATAATTCACCTGGTGGTCGCACTCGCTCTGGTAAATTTTCTGTGAGAAATTTTTCTAAGGATGGCAGCTGAGACTCGCAAAGAGTGGCTCCGCCAATCGCCCAAGCTACATCAAATCCATGAGTATGAGTTAAAAGATGATCAACTGTGATTGGCTTAAATTTATTAGTCTTGATTTTAAATTTATTAAGATACTGGTTAATATCTTCATTTAGCTTAAGCTTACCTTGCTCGACTAGTTGCATTATTGCCGTAGAGGTAACTAGTTTAGATACAGACCCTACACGAAACAGAGTTTTGTTAGGAATAACTGGTATCTGATCCTCAAGGTTGGCGTAGCCGTAGCCTTTCGAGAATATAATCTTGTCATCTTTTACTAAGGTAAATACCGCACCAGGAATATTATTTTCTGTCATTTGATTGACAAAAAAATTGTCACTAAATTCTTCTATATCCTTGAATTTAGTTAGTTTTATATGAGAATCATCGGTTGTAGATACCATCGGCAAATACCGGTTAGATGCACTCAAAGATTCCTCAGCAAATACAGGAAGTACAGAAACACTAAGAATTAATAGAGCTAAACTTAGTGATTGAATCAGTTTGAATAATTTATTTACTGTCGTTTTCACTAAAATTTAAACCTTCAACAACATCCCAACGAAGCGGTGGGCTAATCATACCTTTTTCACTATAGTTTGAACGCACTAAAAAGTTATAAACACGCAAATGGTAGTCATAGGTATAAGCCCGATTCGGTTCATAAACCCCAACATCAACAAAATACTTACCACTGTTTAAATCTAAGCGGGATAGATGGAGTTGGATTTTTCCTTTACCTTTAATACCTGGTACTGATACTCCCATGGTAGTTGTGTTAGTCTCAAGACAAACTTGACTATCTTCAGTACTAATGAGGACACTAAAAATTAGTCCATCAATTGGTTGAGGTGAAAAGTACTCAATGTCAATGGCTAAGGAATCACCACTATTAATCTCTAAGCTAGGTAACAGCAACACATCGGTAATTTCTACTTCTAGAGAGCCAAAGCGGTTTTGATTCATTCGCAGTTGCACACCAGACCTAGTCACTTGGGAGGATCCGTTGGGAGTGCGTTGCTGAGTTTGCGATCGCATTTGATTGACATACTGTGCTACTACCACTTTTGGCTCACCGTAAGCCATGATTTGTCCTTGTTGTAGCCACAAAGCGCGATCGCAAAGTTGCTCAATTTGTTCGCTACTGTGAGAAATTAGGACAATAGCACAGCCAGACTCTTTCAACTGCGCAATTCGTTCCAAGCACTTAGCCTGAAATCTCAAATCCCCAACGGACAGAAACTCATCAACTAGCATCACATCTGGGTCTGTGTGTACAGCCACCGAAAACGCCAGCCGCATCTGCATCCCTGTACTATAAGTGCGCACTGGATTATCGATAAACGGCTCAAGTTCAGCAAAGGTCACGATTTCATCAAAACGTCGCCCCATCTCTTCACGAGTAAGACCTGCTACCACACCACTAACAAAAGCGTTTTCTCGCCCAGTCAAATCTGGATGGAAACCAGCTCCCAAATCCAGCAGCGCTCCAATGGAGCCATTAACCGTAACCTTCCCTTTATCCGGTTTTCCAACCCCACCAATCAAGCGCAACAGGGTTGATTTACCAGCTCCATTGTGACCGAGAATGCCCAGCATCTGGCCTGGGGAAACGGTGAAGGTAATATTCTGCAACGCCCAAAACCTTTCCGCTGCCATAATATGCCGAAAACCCGACAGCGCCGCCTCCATAATGGTAAACGGTCGGTCAGGATGATAGTTGTTAAAGCGTTTACCAAGTTCTTTAACAATAATTGCATCAACCATCTATAATTCCTCCACAAAGCGATCGCTCTGCCACCGGAAAATTTGAAGACCGATAGGTAAACATACTGACGTGACCAAAGCCATAACTAGCAGAGCTAGCCAATCCGGTGCTGTGCCTTTAATTAGTACAGTGCGATAGGCGTTAACCAGATGCACCATCGGGTTAAGGTAATACAAAAACTGATAATTTTTCGGCACATTAGTAATATCATAAAAAATAGGTGTCACATAAAAAAGCAGCTGTAAAAGTACACCGATAGTATGCTGGGTGTCGCGAAACGTTACATTAAAACCAGCTAGTAGATAAGCTAAACTAATGGTAACGGCAAACTGGAGAGCTTGTAAGATTGGTAACAGTATAACTACTGGCTGTAACTGAACACCATCGATTAACAGAAAGATAACTAATACTGGCAGGGCTAAAATAAAGTGAATCAGACCTGTGGTTACCGTCACCACCGGTAAAATAGCGTTTGGAAAACCCGGTTGTCGGATCAGGGGGCGATTATGAATAATCACGCCAGTTGCTTGAAAAAGAGAGCTGTTAAACCATGTCCATACCAACAAACCAGAAAATGCAAATGAAGTATATTGAGGAATATCAACCGACAATACAAAACTGAAAACAAAGGTAAAAACAGCTAACTGAAGTAGTGGATTAAGCAGCATCCAAGCTACTCCTAAAGCTGACCGTTTGTAGAGTAGCTTCATCTCCCGATTAACTAGCTCTCGTAGCAAATCATAAAGATAATAAAACCGCCACTTAAACAACGGTTTAATTTGGGATTTTCGATTTTTTTTTGAAGACATTGGAGTAATATAGCATTTTAAAGCAGTTGTCAATTGGTTTATGTACTTTAGTCCTGGGTTTTAGGGAGTAGGGAGCAGGGAGCAGGGAGCAGGGAATAGGGAACAGGGAGCAGGGAATAGGGAACAGGGAATAGGGAACAGGGAATAGGGAACAGGGAACAGGGAACGCTGAATAGTATTTAAGACAGCATAATTAATATATTTTTAAATGCTATAAGCTTATTTTTATTGCTTTAGTCAAGTTTGATAACAATTATTTTTAAGGTCAAAAAAATAATTGTTATAACGAATATAAATTTTAAAACTTTTATAAACTAAAAGTTTAGGGATTTGGCTGAGATTATTGTTTGACGAGAGTGAAACAATATTGTGATAATTTTGTTCCCTACTCCCTACTCCCTACTCCCTACTCCCTACTCCCTACCCCCTACTCCCTACTCCCTACTCC
>WTKN01000188.1 GCA_011524395.1 Moorena sp. SS36440bin_2 | reverse complement strand
TGTATAAGAGACAGGCCGCGAGCAATCCCTCGCGGCCTTGGGTCGCACCTACTCTTAAAATCATTCTATTATTCAGCAACGCCGAAGGTCGAAGGTCGAATTCCCAATTCTAAATTCTTAATTCTTAATTCTAAATTCTTAATTCTTAATTCTAAGGTTATCAAGGTGATCTGGGCTAGATGTCTGTTTGGATGGTCAATTGCTGGGTTTGGATGGTACATTAGCTGCAACAGTATATTTTGTGATCAGTGATCCACACCCCCGGTTCGCATCTACTATTGAAAATTGTATATTTACTTGGAGTGGTAAGCCATGGTGAGGCAGATTGAAACCCTATCAAGACCAGCTCTGCAAACGGAAGTATCTCGCTTGCGGGAAGAGTTGCAGCTTAGAGACCAGTTAGTGCAGCAGCTGTCTCAAGAACTATTCCGCTTGGTGAAGGGGAATGCTAACTTCAAACCTCCCCAAGAAGTTTCGGAGCGCCATAAGGCTCAGATGGTGGTTCTGCGAGAACAGTTGCACGATGTGGAGCAGCAGGTGGAATTTTATCAACAGCAAATTGCCACCCGTGACACGGAAATTAAACAATTGCGGGATAATGTAGAAGAATTAACCGAGCGCTCCCGTCAGCTAGAACAAGTTGTACAAGAGCTACCAAAAATTTATCACCAGAAGTTTTCTGAACGGATGGCACCAGTTAAGGAGAAGGTGACCATGTTACAGCGGGAAAACCGACAACTCCACGCAGAACTCCAGAGTGTCAGTTACCGACTAGCAGTTAGAAGCCGCAATATTACCCGGGTTGATCTACCCAGCTTCAATCGTCAGAATGCTAGTCCAATCCCAACTTTTGGTAGTGTGTAACAGCCTTTGGATTAGGGGTGCGTCAACTGGTTTGTGGAAGATTAGTTGAAGGTAAGTAAATGTTGGGTAGGGTGCGTTAGGGGTGCTCGCCCAAATTTTCCGCTTCGTAGGCAGGGTATAGACAGCTCACCCCGTAACGCACCACCGGGTCAAACTTAAACATAGGTAACACTTTCAACTAAAAATGGGGAAAACTTGGGGAAAACTTGCAACAAATCTGTCAACTGGCTAACTTGTTAACTTGCCAACCCTTCGACTTGACCACCCCATATCATGACCTACTGTCTTAATCCTAAATGCCAAAATCCTCAAAATCCCAATCAGGCCAGGTTTTGTGCCTATTGTGGCACTAGATTACGATTAGGCGATCGCTTCCGTGCTCTGAGGCTGATTAGTATTGGTGGTATGGGGCGCACCTTTCTGGGGGTGGATGAGGCGGATGATACCAATACTAACTGTATCATCAAACAGTTATCCTTACAAAATCAAGATACTAACAATGCTCAGAAAGCGGCTGAGTCTTTCCGCGAAGAAGCTACTAGGCTGCAAGTTCTGGGACAACATCCTCAGATTCCCGAACTTCTGGCCTATTTTGAGGCCGATCATCAATTAGGTATCGCAGGAGAACCTGCTCTAGTTCACAAGTATATCGATGGGCAAAGCTTAGCCACAGAAGTGGAAACAGAAGGGACGTTTAGGGAAAACCAAGTTCGGCAAGTCCTGATTGAATTGCTGCCAGTGCTGCGCTTTATCCATAGTCATCAGGTAATTCATCGGGATATCAATCCCCACAATATTATTCGTCGCCCTCCTCCTGAGTCCTCTTTGTCCCACTTACCAACACAAAAAACCAGGAAGAGGTTTTATTCTTGGGGCGGAAGGGGGAGCGAATTTTTTCTGGTGGATTTCAGTGCTGCTAAGCTGACTACAAAAACTGTGCTAGCACGAACGGGAACTATGATTGGCTCTGCGGCTTACACGGCTTCGGAACAGTTGATGGGAAAAGCGATCGCAACCAGCGATTTGTACAGTTTAGGGGTTACCTGTATTCATCTGCTTACCAACGTTCACCCCTTTGATATGTTTAATAGTATAGAAGGGAAGTGGGTTTGGGTCGATTACCTCAGGCAACCTGTCAGTGAGCAGCTTATTCGCATCCTGAACAAAATGGTAGAAAATTTACCAGACCAACGCTACCAATCAGCCATTCAAGTCCTAGCAGCACTTGGTTTACCAGAGGATTTCGCTGCTATACCAGTAACGTCTTTATCTACAAAAGTTCACCCTAAGTTTGAGACTCCTACTTGGAAATGTGTACATACCTTTTCCGAAGAGTCCAGTGGAATTAATTCTATCGCCTTTAGCCCGAATGGACAAACTATAGTTAGTGGTAGTACAGATAAAACTATCACGATTTTTAACTGGCAAGCTAAAACAGTGGTAGCCAAACTTTCAGGACATTTAAATGTAATTGAGGCGGTTGGATTTAGTCCAGATGGAGAAATTATCGCTAGTAGCAGTTGGGATAATACCATTAAACTATGGCATGGGTATACGGGAAATTTAATCCATACCCTTTGTGGACATTCTGCTTGGGTAAAGTGTCTGGCAATTAGTCACAATGGGCAATTACTAGCTAGCGGTAGTGCAGATCAGACTATTAAACTTTGGATGCTGAAAAAGGCATCATTACAGACAACTTTGTTTGGCCATTTAGGAACAGTTAATACAGTAGCTATTAGTAAAGATGGACAACTGCTAGCTAGTGGTAGTGCTGACAAAACCATTAAGCTTTGGAATTTAGCAACCGGTAAACTTGCCGCAACCATTACTGGACATTCGACATCGGTAGAGTCACTCACCTTTAGCCCTAGTGGTCAAATTTTAATTAGTGGCAGTGCTGATAAAACCATTAAGATTTGGTTGCTGAAGAGGGATCGGTATTTACAAATACCAAAGAAACCGTTGCTTACTCTCACAGGACATGGGAATGCTGTTAAATCTATTGCCATTAGCTCTCAAGGGAATACGTTAATTAGTGGTAGCGCCGATAAGACTGTCAAAATCTGGCATCCTGGTAGTGGTGAATTGCTCTATACTCTCACGGATCATTTAAGCCCTGTCACTACCGTTGCTATTAGCCATGATGGTGCTACCATTGCTAGTAGTTCTCAAGATAATACTATTAAGATTTGGAAGTTTGAGTGATTGGGAGAAAATGTTTCTAGTTTATGTCTTCACAACCCAAATTAAAACACTTATGAAAAAACGGTTTCTGATTTTACCATTAGCTATCTTAACTTTTGGAAGTATAGTTGTTAACAGCCAAGAAACCTCCTCACCCAATAGTTACACTCAATCCGTTACCAGTGAAGTGTTAGGTAGTGGTTATCCGACTCAAGAAAAAAAGGAAATTCTGGAACTTATTCGCTATACCATCAAACCTAGAACAAAATTGCCTACTCATACTCATACCGGCATGGCAATTGGAGTAGTAGAGGCTGGCACGTTAACGTTTACTGTTGTGAAAGGAGAGGCTAAAGTAAGGAAAGCTAATGGCAAAGAATTAATTCTGCAACCAGGGCAAACTACACAACTAACGGTTGGAGATTCTCTAGTGGAATCTAGCGGAATGGTTCATTATGGTGAAAACCAAACCAACAAACCAGTTATTCTTTTGTCCGCTTCTCTATTTGATGTTGAGCAACCAAAAACTATTTTAATCGATCCAGAAAAGTGAAGAATAAAGTGTAAGCATTCTATCTCCCTATCTCCCTATCTCCCTATCTCCCTATCTCCCTATCTCCCTATCTC
>WTKN01000042.1:4788-34418 GCA_011524395.1 Moorena sp. SS36440bin_2 | reverse complement strand
AGAGGCAAGAGGCAAGAGGCAAGAGGCAAGAGGCAAGAGGCAAGAGGCAAAAGTTTACTACAACAGCTTTTGCTGCTTTTATCAATAATGTCAAACACCTTAATGTGTAGTGCTATATCAGCTCTCAGCTCTCAGCCAAAGGCCACGCTACGGGAATGGCCACGCTACACCGAACAGTTTATGCCCATAGCCCATTAACTGATAGCTCAGAGCTGACCACTGATGGTCTAGCTAAGAATTTTTGCTTACTAACTATTTATTAACTTTTGTAAAAATGAGTGTTCAAGAGCTACAAAACTGATATATACGTCGCTACACTAAGCAAAGTGTGTGTTTATACGGATTTTGAAAGTATTAACGGTGTGAGGTTTGTGGAGCCTAGATGATTCCTATCCAACTAACTCTAAAAAACTTCCTCAGCTACCGCGACGCAACTCTAGACTTTCGCGGTCTTCACACTGCCTGTATTTGTGGTCAGAATGGAGCCGGGAAATCGTCCTTGCTAGAAGCCATTACCTGGGCAATTTGGGGACAAAGCCGTGTTGCTTCGGAAAACGATGTCATAAATACTGGGGCGAAGGAAGTCCGAGTAGACTTTATTTTTCAAAATAATCAACAAACCCATCGAATTATTCGGACTCGCCACCGAAAACAGGGGAGTTCCCTAGAGTTTCAAGTGGAAACACCAGATGGTTTTAAGTCTTTAACCCAGAAAGGAGTACGAGCAACTCAATTATTAATAATAGCGAATCTGAAGCTAGATTACGATACCTTTATCAACTCCTCTTACCTGCGTCAAGGTCGAGCCGATGAGTTTATGGTCAGGCGTCCCAGTGAACGGAAACAAATTCTGGCAGATTTGCTCAAACTAGACCAGTACGAAAAATTGGCAGACCAGGCCAAGGATTTGTCAAAGCAGTTGAAAGGTCAAGTAGAACAGCTAGAGCAAAGTTTGCAGGGTATTAAAGAACAACTGGGAGAACGGGATGCGATTGCAAAAGAAACAGCAACCCTCGAAACTGCCTTAAACCAGCTGCAACAAGACCAAGAGCAAGACGCCCAAAAACTCAAAAAATTACAAGGGATTGGACATCAGCGGACTAGCTGGGAACAACAGCTGAACTTTGTGAGGACACAATATCGTAATCTTACTCAAGATTGCGATCGCATACAACAAGACATTGCTACTGCGGTTGCCCAACAAGAAAAACTCTCTAAACTACTCTCTCAAGACCAACAAATTACGGCTGGTTATGCCGAATACCTCCAGCTACAAGAACAAGAAGAAACCCTTGCCGCCAAATTACAGACTTATCAGAAAGCGCAACAGCAACGACAACAACTTCAACAGCAGCTTAATCAAGACATTAATCAACATAATCTGCAAATTCGTGATAGCCAAGCTCAACTAGAAGCCTTAGGTACTCAAGAGCAAGAGATTCAAGATACCCTCTCCCGTTCAGGGGAAGTGGCTACAGCCCTGGCAAAACTTAACCAAGCTCGTGAACGGCTCAAGCAGCTAGATAATTTACAACTAGAAGTCTCTCCCTTGTTGCAACGTCGTGGGTCTATCCAAAGCGAACTTGACCTGGTTCAAGCCAGACTCAGTGCCAAATTAGAAGAACTGGTTTCTTCTGAAAAACAGTTATCCCAGCAAGTAGCAACAACACCTCAGCTAAGACAGGCCGCACTTCAGTTAGAGGCTGAACTTGGAGAATTAGAAAAAAAGCGGGTCTACCTGTCTCGGTTACAGGACAAAGGACTAGAACGTCGAGGCTTTCGAGAACGCCTCCACGAAAACCAACGTCGCTATGAAAAATTACTGGGGGAACTGACCCAAAAAATCCAATTGCTGCAAGTTCAGAACGCAGTTTGTCCCTTATGCGAGCAGCCTCTAGATTCAGCCCATTCTGACCGGGTGATTCAGAAAACCACTGCTGAGCACAAGGATGTTCAAGATCAATTCTGGGTAGTACGAGAGCAGCTAACCGTTTGTGAACGAGAACTTCAGGTGTTGCGCCATGAATACTCCCAAATTTCCCAACAACTCTCTCCTTATGAACAGTTGCTCGAACAACGGGGACAACTAGCCGCACAACTAGAAGCCACCGACGAAGTTTATGACCGACTCTATGAAGTATCTGAGGAAAAGAAAGAACTGCAACAATCCCTTACTATTCGTGCTTATGGGGTAGAGTTACACGCAGAACTCAGGCAACTCGACCTCCGAGTCCAACAGCTCAACTACGATGAACAAACCCATGCTCTAGCACGGGGGGACGTTGATCGCTGGCGCTGGGCTGAAATCCACTCGGCTAAGCTAGAAGAAGCAAGACGGCGTCAGAAAAAAATTGATGCCCAGAAACCACAGCTGCTTCGAAAGCTGGATAGTCTTCAAGGCTCAGTGCATCAGCTACAAACCAATTCCCCGTTGAAGCAGCAATTGGATCAGCTGGATCGAAACATAGCTGAGATTGGCTATAACTTGGATGCTCATAATCAGGTTAGAGCCTCGTTACGTCAAGCCCAATCTTGGCAACTGCGTTATCAGGAATTACAAACCGCCCAAGAGCAAAATCCCCAAGTCGGTCAACGCTTGGCAAGCCTAACTCAAAGCCTCCAGAGCAGACGCTCTAATCTCAAGGAGGTTAATACACAAATTGAAGACATTGTCAAGCAAATGGAACAAAGTCCTGATGTTACTAGGGACATCCAAGCCTTAGAACAGGGAATGAAGCAGCGCCGACAGCAAATGGATAAACAACTATCCCAGCAGGGGCGTCTCCAACAACGGTTGCAGCAACTGGAATCCCTACAAAGTCAGTATCAACAGCAACTCGAAAAGCTCCAACAACTCCAGCGGCAATATCGGGTGCATCAGGAATTAGCGATCGCATTTGGCAAAAATGGCATCCAGGCACTCATGATAGAGAATATTTTGCCTCAACTAGAAGCCCAAAGCAATCAAATTTTGGCTAGACTGACTGGGAATCAGTTACACATCCAAATTGTTACCCAAAAGGCCGGGAGTCGGTCTTCTAAGAAAAAAACCAAACTGATTGATACCTTAGATATTTTAATTGCTGATGCTAGTGGTACTCGACCTTATGAAACCTATTCCGGTGGTGAAGCATTCCGGATTAATTTTGCCATTCGTCTGGCCTTAGCACAACTGTTGGCCCAACGCTCAGGCACATCCTTGCAAATGTTGATTGTGGATGAGGGGTTTGGCACCCAAGATGCCGAGGGGTGTGAGCGATTGATTGCAGCAATTAATGCGATCGCATCGGATTTTGCTTGTATTTTAACCGTGACTCATATGCCTCAGTTTAAAGAAGCCTTCCAGACCAGGATTGAAGTATCTAAGACATCCCTTGGCTCTCAATTAAGTTTATCGATGTAATCAATGCTAATATTTGTAGCAAAGGGAATAGGGAACAGGGAACAGGGAGTAGGGAGTAGGGAGTAGGGAACAGGGAACAGGGAGTAGGGAATAGGGCATCAAGAATGATAACAATTCCTACAATGATAGCTGATAGCTGACGGCTGACGGCTGACGGCTGACGGCTAATAGCTGATAGCCCTATAAAATCAACTCCATTGCTGTGTTTATAATTTCCTCGCGCTCCACCATTTTAGCAATTTCTTCAGCTTCATAACTTCCTTCAAATGCTTCTAATGAAGCGCGGTCTAGTGCGGATTGATAGGCATCTATTAAGGTTTCTAATAATTCCGCTTCCGTTAGATAAGTTCCTTTAGCCTTGTGGCGCTTATTAGTACGTTGAATTTGTTTAACAGAATTACGGATTGATACTTCCCAAGATTTAGTCGTCCGTTTTTCAGCAGCTTTTTTAATTAGATGTAACAGCAGAATAATTCCATAGCTAAATAGTTTATTCAGTTTATCCGATTTGCTCATCTCCTCCAATTCTTCAATCAGTGCCAGGGCTTCAGGGATTTTGCCTTCATAGAGTAATTCCTTTAGAGTCATTAATTCTTCCATTGGCTATTATTCCTCTGCTTTTCAATTTCCCCGTCGCGACTATAGCGGTTTATACCCTAATTAGGTACACAGGATTTTTTCCCTCTTGTATCTTCCCTCTTGTATCTTCCCTGTTCCCAGATCCGCTGTTCCCTGTTCCCTACTCCCTACTCCCTACTCCCCTTAAGCCATTACCCATTACCAAAAGAACCGTAAAATTGCCCAATGTTCCCAATTAGCCTATTCAACTAATTCCGCAATTATACGGTTATCGTAATTCTGAAATAGCTTTTACTATAGTAATATCAAAACCGAAATCTCGGAACTATAATAGAGGCTGTTATAGCCGAGCTAGTTTCGGATATTGTGTTGACTAACGTTAGAAAGACGGTAGGACAATAACTAGTCCAACGGGAATAAGCTATCAGGGCATCTACACATAGGGTTGCAAATATGTTGTTGTAAACTAAGAAGCTGATTTAACTGTTGGCTGTAAACTGTTGACGACTTACTGACAACAGTTTACCAGAGGCTAATAGTACAAATGATGCTAATTGGATTATAGCACCTCTAAGCAGGGTAGCATCTACTTTTTTTTTTCGCTTATTATTATCACTTAGATAAGAGTTTATTCAGGAGAACCTTTATAAATTCTTGCTTGCTGCTGAGGTGTTATCCATGCTCCTCTTGAAAACTGGGCTTGAGGGGGTACAAACTGCTTTTGCAGTGGACTATATTCCAGAACCTCTCCCGTTTCTATCTTATAGACCCAGCCATGAAGCCGAATGTCCTCACTTCTGAGTCGAGATTGAATAACTGGGTAAGTACGTAAATTTTGTAGCTGGTTAAGGACGTTTTCCTCCACCGCCCCATTCAGGAGTTCGTCACCTTCATAGTCTTGATAGTGTTCTTTGATAATCCGGCGAGTAGCTTCCGCATGCTTGAGCCATTGGTAAACCGCTGGCATGTCCTCTTCTAGCTTGTCGATTTTCAGTAAACCTTTCATCGCTCCACAGCGATAGTGACCGCATACGATAATTTCATTAATGCCTAACGCATAGATAGCATACTCTACTGCTGCTGGTTCACCGCCATTGCTTGCCCCATAAGGCGGTATGATATTCCCAGCATTGCGGATGATGAACATTTCACCAGGCTCAGTTTGAGTAATCAGACTCGGGTCAATGCGAGAATCTGAACAGGTGATGAATAGTACCCTGGGATGCTGCCCGTGAGACAGTAACTCAAATAGGTCTCGGTGGGTCTCGAAGTAATTGGTCTGGAATTGATGCAGACCTTGAATCAACTGCTTCATTTAAGGCTTACAGCTCGATGCTCTATATTGGGATCTTAATTATTTTATAAGGAATAGCCCTCTGATACAGAGTTGCATTCAAAGATAGTAGATTGCTTGGATAGGGAGATAGGGAGATGGGGAGATAGGGAGATAGGGAGATAGGGGGAACAGAAAGTTGTACGTTTGACCGCAACTTGGTATTAAATGATTTTCGGGTTTCTATCAGCATATGCGCATTCGCGCACGGGTGCGCGTTCAGCCATCAGCATTCAGCTAATGGGTTAGACGACAGACTTGTAGCCTGTGCCACGCTACGGGAACTGCTAAAGGCTGAGAGCTGACCGCTAAATGCTCACGCTAGCATACTGATATTATTTATTGAATGGGTACGGAGAGGGAGGGATTCGAACCCTCGTTAGAGTTACCCCTAAACAGCATTTCCAGTGCTGCGCCTTCAACCACTCGGCCACCTCTCCAGGTAAAGTATTCAGTTGGAGCTTTGAATTTTTCTCAACTCATCGCCCGATTTCTTATTATACAGAAAATTATATAGGAAGTCAATGACTCAATCGTACACCATTCAGATTCATAATCGCCAAACTGGTGCTAAGCACAAGGTAAACGTGCCAACAGACCGCTATATCTTGCATTCCGCAGAAAACCAAGGTGTAGAGCTACCCTTTGCCTGCCGCAATGGAGCCTGTACCACTTGCGCAGTGCGAGTGTTGGCAGGAAAAGTCTACCAACCGGAAGCCATGGGACTATCTCCACAATTGCGAGAGCAAGGCTATGCTCTATTGTGTGTGAGTTATCCCCGGTCAGACCTAGAGGTAGAGACTCAGGATGAAGATGAAGTGTATGAACTTCAGTTTGGTCGATATTTTGCTAAAGGCAAAGTTAGGTTTGGGCTGCCACTGGATGAGGATTAGGACAATAGCCGGGCAGAGGTACAGTAGAGCGGGTAGCCTGCTTACTTGCTTTCTGCTCTTCCTCGGGGGTTGCCAATTGACCAATGTCCCCAACCAGACTAGTGCTCAAGTGCAACAGGTGATCAGTGGACACACGGTTGATGTATTGATCACCAATCAAGATCCACCATTAGTGGCACGAATCCGGATGATTGGTATACAGGCACCAAGCTGGAAACAAAAGCCTTGGGGAGATCAGGCCAAAACCTGTTTACAGAAGATGCTTAGTGAAACTAGTGATCAACAATCGGTTATGTTAGAGCTCGATGTAGAGGAACAAGACCGCTATAGTCGCTGGTTAGCCTATGTATGGGTAGATGGTGTGTTGGTCAATGAGGAGTTGGTAGCTAAGGGCTGTGCCTTAGCTTCACCCCTAGCCCCCAATAACAAATATGATGATAGAATCGCTCGTGCTCAAGAATACGCCAGAATTATGGGCTATGGGATTTGGAACCCAGATCAGCCTTTGCGCTTGACACCAGCAGAATTTCGCCGTCAAAATCCTTAATGATAATTAGTCATCAGCTATCAGCTATCAGCTATCAGCTATCAGCCCTCAGCCTATGCACTACTTGAGGTGCTACTTGAGGTGCTACTTGAGGTACTTTTGAATAGAAAAAGCTGACAGCTGACTGCTGACAGCTGACTGCTTACCGACTCAATTCATAAACTACAGGTTATCTGCTCAATGACAGAACATACCTCCGAACAACTAAAAACTTTCCTTGATATTGCCGCTAAAGCTGCCACTGCTGCTGGTGATGTTTTGAAAACTTACTGGGGCAATCTCAAAACTATAGAAGAGAAAGGACGTCCTGGAGATTTAGTCACTGCAGCTGATAAAGAAGCAGAAGCAGTAATCTTAGATATACTCAAAAACGATGTGCCAGACCATTCGATTCTCGCAGAAGAATCTGGTCAACTGGGAGACAATCAAAGTAAATACCTATGGGCGATTGACCCCCTGGATGGTACTACTAATTATGCCCATCAATACCCCATTGCTGCTACCTCTGTGGGGTTGTTGATTGATGGCAAGCCTCAGGTGGGAGCAGTATATAATCCCTTTCGGGATGAGTTATTGTGTGCAGCTATGGGCTTAGGGGCAACCTGCAATGGTCAGCCAATAAAGGTTTCCCAAGTCTCTGACCTGGGTAAGAGCTTGTTAGTGACTGGATTTGCCTATGACCGGCGGCAGACTTCCGATAACAACTATGCCGAGTTCTGTTACCTGACTCATCTGACTCAAGGCGTTCGTCGTAGTGGTTCTGCATCTATCGATTTGTGTGATGTTGCTACTGGACGATTGGATGGCTATTGGGAACGAGGGCTTTCTCCTTGGGATATAGCGGCTGGCATCGTTATTCTACAGGAAGCTGGTGGTAAAGTTACCGCATATGATGCCACTCCTATTGATATTAATTCTGGGCGGATTCTGGCAACTAATGCCAAGATTCACGATAGTCTCAGTGCTGCCTTGTTAGAGACACCCCCTTTATCCTCTTGGCCTTTATCTTTTTCGAAAGAATAATAATTAATAATTGTCATTAATTATAATTGTAGATGTAAAGTCGATTAACTAGCGTCCATGAGTGACGCATTTTTTATACTTAATGTCTACAATGTCTACACTCTCTACAGAAACTGTTACTCAATTTTTCCATGCTGTTTCTCTACAAGAGGATTTAAAACAGCAGCTAATAGCTACTATAAATCCAGAAGAGGTAGTTAAGGTAGCACAGGATTACGATTTTAAGTTTACCGTAGCTGACTGGCAACAGTTTATCCAGGGGGATCACTCCAGTCAGTCTCCTAGTGATTCTTTTAAAAAAGAAATAATAGGATTAGATGTTACAGAGGAACAGTTAGATGCTTGGTGGAAATTTGCTTGGGAAACAGGAGATATCAATCTGATCGCGTGGGTTTATGACAAGAGAGATGCTATCACTTGGGTGCAATTGCTAGATGAGTTTAAAGTGATTAAAAAAGAGGATCAATCAAATCAAAACCTTCAGAACAACTCAACCAATGTGATGGTTAAATCCTCCAAATTAATGTTATGGATGGTAGGTGAGATGATTGGCTGGTTTCTGATTTCCTTAATTCCCTAGGGATTCACTGAAGGTAAGCATTTAGCGGTCAGCGGTCAGCGGTCAGCGGTCAGCCGTAAGCCGTGAGCTCAAAGCGCTAATCGCTGATAATTGATAGCTGTTCGCATCCCGTGCGCGTAGCGCATAAACTGATAGCTGAACGCGCACGCGTGTGCGTAGCACTAATCGCTGTTCGCTTAAGATTCAATCACCCCATTAATCAGTAACGCTGCCTTAGTTTTGTCTAAAATATCTTTTTCATAGGTTTTGATTGGGTACTTTTCATCAATACTCAGGTGAGTCGCCATCGGGTCTTCTATTTGATACTCTTTCTCGAAGTAAAGTAAGCTAATTGTGGTCAGATATATTCGATCAGCAATAGCAGCAGCAAGCAAGCGATAAAAACGAGCTGCAAAACGGGGGTCTTGCTCTAGTTTATGGGTTAATTTAGCTCGATCAATTGACCACACAATGGAGTCTTCTAAAGCCTTAACTGTAGCTGAAGGGAGATGATCTTTCACAAAAGACATTTCTCCGACTACTTCACCGTTGGATAATCGAGCAATTTCCCGACTTTTCCAAGCTTCAACGGAAACGGTTAACACGCCATCGAGCACAATGTAGAGGGCATTGATAGATTCTCCTTCATGAATCAAGACATGACCAGCTGGAATTTCTTTACTCTCCCCTGTGGCAATCATCCAATCTCGGTCACGGTCATTCAATTCATTCCAAGTCAGAAGCACTTCCGTGATACTAGGTTCCCATATCCCTCCTCGCTTGATTAGGTTATCTTTGGTCTGTTCAACCAGACCGGGATTTTTGCCAAACCGAGTTCCTGTGACTTGGGCATTACTGAGATTAGCAAGGCTTAAGTTTGCTGAAATCAAGCTAGCCCCACTCAAGTCAGCCCCACTCAAGTCAGCCCCACTCAAGTCAGCCCCACTGAGTTTGGCATCCCTTAAGTCAGTATCACTTAAGTCAGCATGGCTGAGATTAAGACGACTGAGATTAACACCCCTAAGGTTAGCACCGGCCAAGTCACTACTAATATCTAAACCAGCAACTTCTGCTAATTTCAATAAATTCTTGGTCTTGGCGGCTCGAAAACCTTGGAGTGTCTTCGTTATTTCCTGGCTTAATTCTTGATTAAACATCCTGCAATACTAACCGACTTACATAAGGTTTTAATTGGCGCTTGAGTAAAAATAAGACAATCTTTCGATCTAGGACTGCCCGTTCTTCTCGACTAATTTCTTGAAACCATATTCCCTCCGCTTCATAAAGATGGATATTTTTCTGCAAAACTGTGAAAATCGCTTCGATATAACAGGGTTGATTGATATCTTGTTTGGTAATGCTGCCTAACCATATACTGCTCAGGGTTCCAGTTAATAATGGATCACCACTTTTGGCAGCAAAAACCCAAGCTGGACTGGTTTCTCCACCTTTAGATGTGATCTGGTAATCCATGATGGTGAATTCATCAGTTTTTTCGTGATTGATATTTTTACTGAGATTTAATTCTGTGCCTATGTTAAGCTCAAATTGATTGGAAGTAGGGTCTAAACCCATGGACATCTTCTTGTCCTGGTGAATTTTACTAGCTTGCTTTGACCGTCGCTTTTTCTCTATGGAAACCTTAAAATCATCATTGAAACCACGGTTAGAATAGGGAAGTTTGCCATTGGTTAAGTTCAGCCTTAGCTCTCCACCGGTTAGCCCAAGTTTGATGCTACCACCGGGTAGTTCTAAAAATTGATAATGAAAGTTTATAGTTAAAAATAGGTCAATTTTATCTGGCTGAACGATAGTTCCCTCTAATTTCATGAACAGGCAATCTTCGTATTTATTATCAATTTCAATAGTTTCAAGTTCTTTTGGCAAATCCTGCGTTATTACCATGCCCGCTGAAATTGGAATCATGAAGTTAGTTTGATTAAAACCTAACATAATAATTTATAGTTTTTTAATCTATTTTGATCAGAAATTAAGATTTACAAAAGCTACAATAATACTCGATTTATTCCGAGAAATTACTTATATAGCAAGTCTTATACCCATAAGGTAAAAATCTCTGGGTTTTAGGGAGCAGGGAGCAGGGAGCAGGCAAGAAGCAAGAGGCAAGAGGCATGCATGCTAGAGGCAACAGAGAACAGTTGACCGGGTGGGTGGAATGGGCATCTTGCCCGTTATCAATATCTGGTAGAGCGGGCAGGATGCCCACTCTACTGCTATTCATTACTTGATGCAGCAACGCCAAAAGCCAAGCTAGCTAGCCACAGTTAATCCTGGTGGGCAAGGTGATTGGTCAATCCAAGCGCTCCAACCAATTTATCTCCCCTTGCCCACCCTACAAAACTGTGGTGCGTTACGGGACGGACTGTCCAAATACTGGCTACTGATAAAACCAGGGTGAGTCCGTCCCTAACACACCCTACCCAACTAAAAATTCATTCTAAATTCTTCATTCTTCATTCTTCATTCTTCATTAGTCTATTGTCTTTTGACTTGTTCAGCGAAGCTTCCTGATTTCCTCTACAGGTATGCCAGTAGTTTGGCTAATCGTTTCATCATCCAAAAGAGGCAGAAGTTGGCGTGCAATTGCTTGGGCTTTTTCTTTCTCCCCTTCTTCTTTACCTTGTTTCATTCCTTCTTCTCTCCCTTGTTTTTCAGCAAAAATAATCAGCCCTTGTTGGTCATGAATAAACATTTCTCGTTTTCCTAGTTCCTCCAACTCCTTCCTGGTTAAGTTCGCCTGAGAAGCAATCCCAAATGCTTGTTGAAACTCTGGTAGTTGTGCCATTTTATCTGGGACTGTATCTAAGGAAGGGGCATTTTTTAAAAAATACATCCACAACTCATCCAATTCTTCTAACTGCTCCAACTGCTTCTGAAACTTCGGTAACTCTACAAACAATAATTGTAAGTAATTTTCTACGTAGCTGATGTTGGTACTTTTTTCTCGGAACTCAAAATGATTAATTACCTGATTATTCTCAGGAAACATAATAAAATCGGTAATGGTCAGAGCAATCACTGGTTTGAGATAACGGTAGCCTTCCCCTTTACCTAATTGTAGTGAGTAAGCTTTAGCTGCGTTATACAAAACTCGACGAGCAAAAGACTCTACCTGCAAAACCTGCATTTCAATAATCACTAGAGAACCATCCGTCAGCTTAGCTTTCACATCGAGGAAAGAGTCTTTGAGGATTGGCAGAGGAGAAGACTGATAAGGATCAATAATTTCCAAATCTTGGATGAGAGGTTGATTGTGATAGACAAGAGCATTGAGGAAGCTAATCAGAATCGGCTTACTTTCCTGGGAAGCAAAGATTTTTTTAAAGGCAAAGTCGGTTTTGGGGCTGATGAATTTCATGGCTGAGATGGGGCTGAGGGTGCGTTTACTCAAAAAAGTAGTAGACTACAACGATGCTATCTATAGCAATTCTACGACTTGTGAAGTAAAAATATCTAGGTTTTAGGGAACAGGGAGCAGCGATGTAGCGCGGTCTTGGGGGTTTCCCCCATGAGCGACTACATCAAGACGGGAGTAGGGAACAGGGAACAGGGAACAGGGAACAGGGAACAGGGAAAAAAATCCTGTTGAGCTTACACTCACCATCTACCAAAACTTTCCACACTTACTTTCTTTTTTACAACTATGATATCGACCCTACTCGTCTTCTTCTTCCCTTAGCTAACGCCAAAATAATAAGCAAAGATTCAAGACTATGATTAGGTTTGCATCAAGGAATAAAGCTAGTAACTCCACAACGAACTCTATTAATAGCCAACGTTTTTTGTTGCGATTAGTCTTCTTGGTCATAGCCATCATTGTCAATGTAAATGGTTATGAATTATAGCTTATGGAGTAAAAAAATAGGTTGATATGAGTTTTATATAAAAAACTTTTATGGTATTTAATAGAAAGCATTACTAAATAAAAATAGGTAGGTATTTAAAATATGAATTAATAAACTAAAATAATCTAAAATAAAAACAAATTAAAATTGGTAATTAGCTAACACAATTTCCAATCTACATGGCAGAATTTAAGTAAGCAAAAATTTAGCAAGTGGTGCGTTACGGGATGGACTTTCCCAACAATAGCTACCGATTAAATCAGGGTGAGCCTTTTGGTGGTGCGTTACGGGACGGACTTTCCTAAGAGTGACTACCAATAAAATCAAGGCGAGTCCGTCTTATCACGCACCCTACGCAACTGTGCTTCCCTTGCTGATTTGGTACTAGACCTAACCCAAAGTGGGATCGAAATTCACTGTATGCGGGATCTGACTCGTGGTGGTTTGGCCAGTGCTTTAAACGAAATTGCCCTTGGGGCTAATCTTGGCATCCATATTGATGAAAGTCTGATTCCAGTCAAGGAAGATTTACAAGGAGCCTGTGAAATTCTGGGGTTCGATCCGCTTTATGTGGCCAATGAAGGTCGATTTGTGGTTATTTTACCGGAGCAAGAGTCACAAAAGGGTTTGGAGATTATGCGATCGCACTCCTTGGGAAAAGATGCTGGTTTAATTGGCAAGGTAACAGACGAGAATTCCAGTCTAGTCACTATGCAGAGTAAAATTGGTGCAACCAGGGTCGTCGATCTGTTAAGCGGTCAACAATTACCACGTATCTGCTAATAGGTCAGGTTGTGGGATATCAAAACTGGGCAATTCCAGGACTTCAAGGGGTATCAAGATGGGTAGGAGTTTATAAAGATTCAATCTCTTCCCGAGAAAGTTGGGTGATGTTCATAATAGTCTCCACATCTAAACCTTGTTCCCGGCAGGAACGTGCTATCGCTATTTTTTCTTCTTTTTTTCCTTGTTGGATACCTTGTTGAAGACCTTGTTCTATCCCCTCTTGTTTTCCTTGTTGGATACCTTTTTCCATACCTCGAATTTCTGCCTGTTCCACTTGCCATCTCGTCTCAAACTCTTGGGTACTGAGTATACTGGCTTCGTCACGCTTATTTTTTAGGTAACGCTCGTAAGCTGCTCTTTCTTGTTCTGATAAATTAGTGACTCGCAGCGCCTCCTTCGCTTCTTCTATTCCTTTGGCCGAAAATTCCGTTTTGATATCGCTGTTTTTGAGAAAATAAATCCATTCATCTAAGCTAGTTTTCGCTAATTCCTTAAAATTATTTACTTTCAGCAGGTAGTATTCTGGGAAGATATCTGCTACTTTGTTGATGTTAAATTTGAACTCCTGAGTTTTGGTCGGTTGCAGGATATCCCCAAGATTAGCCCCAACAAACTCTCCGCGATAGGAATAAATATAGTCATCCCCCATTCCCAAGTTAAAGTAGACTATATTAATTGAATATACTTTCTTAATTTCACCATACTCTTGACCTTTTCCTAAGTATTCGGTGACTAACTTAGACGCACCGTAGAGCATACGGTGGAAATAATCGTGTTGAGGGTTGTTTTGTACTTCAATCAGGACAAGCTCGCCATCAGTGGTTTCAGCGAGAATATCAACTCGGTTAGTTTTATCATCGAGGGTCTCTTGATTAGCTTCGCTTTCGAGAAGGGTTTTGATGGTAATATCGAAATGCAATAACTCGCTTAAAAACCCTTCCAAAACACCAAAGTTAGCTTTATTACGCAGCAGTTTTTTGATTGCCCAATCAAAGCGAATATGTGTGTCTGGCATTGTCTTGTGCTGGTGCTACTGTTCTCGATTATCTCGATTATAGGTAAATTTTACGCTGAGGATGCCCTGTGCCAAGAGAATGAGGAACCGAGAGAGGGGGAGACAGGGAGATATCGAAAGTCTAGGAACGATTTCATGAGCTTTTCGAGTATCCAAATCAAAATTTGGACTAAAAATATGACTCATGACAATGTCAATTACTTGACCACATTGAGTTGATTCTATTACTTCTATAGCAGTACCCACTCAGGTGAGGACAACTCTTACGTCTAATACCTTGTTAGAGTCAACTTCTGCCTTCTGGCCTCAGCATAGCTGCCTTGCCCGTAGCGCTATATTTCCCGCTCACGTCCGAAAAAGTTGCGGGGATGAGTGATGGGGGGAGCAACGATAAAGGGTGAGGGGTTATCGACGGTTTTTAATAATGCCCTAGGCTTCTTTTTCGTAGATGCTTCAGCAGGTAAGAGTGCTGGATGGCTCTGTTCCATTAGTTGAGCTATTAGTGTCCGCATGCCCTCTGCTGTGGGTAGCCTTTTTAGCTGTTCTTGGATCTTTCCTATTTTTTGATGTAAGCTTTCTATCTGCTGGAGTTCTAGAACTTGAGCAGGTGTCCGCGTGAGCTTGGCAATCTCGATAAAAACAGCGGTAAATTCGTACAACTCTTGACGGGGGTTAATTCCTAGTTCCCTAATCTCATCTCCCAATGTATTCCAATCGAGAAAATCCTCGGTTTCTTGAAGGATAATTGAAAAGTTATTTTCAGCTAGTGCTTGGCGGAATGCCTGTTGGATATCTTTTTGCCGGAAAAGTTCGAGGATTGGCTTAGGTTTGCCAACGCCGTACTCGACAAGGGCGTATTGGTAAACTCCAGAAAAATCGGCGGGTGGATGTTCGGGATCCAGGTTAAATTTCTTTAGTAATTTGATGACAAGCTGATGGCGCTCAAGCTTATTCTTGACAACAGAAGTCCCTAAACCTGCAATAGCGCTAATTATTGGGTTAAGGTTGACTGGTGTCATAATCAGTTTCCTAGATGGCTAAATTGGTCATTTTGATCATAATCACCATAATTCATGCTTAATACTTGATACTTCTGACTTTATTCAAGCTGGTGTAACCAAGCGTTTCCGGAGGGATTCTGCTCGACGCTTAGCGGTAGAATTCTTGGGTTCATATTTGAGCGCCTCATTATAAGCTTCTAAGGCTTGAGCAATTAATTGCTTGCGCTCGTAAACATGACCGAGATTGTTGAGGACTGTGACATATCCAGGCTCTTGCTTCAAAGCTTCTTTGTACTGGCGAATAGCGAGATCATACTGTTCTTTGGCACAGTAGGCAAAACCCAAAGCATTATAGACAGGAGCAAGGTTTTCTTTGTCAGCATCGGTGCCTTTCAATGCTTTTTGAAATAGTAGGATAGCTTGACCAAAGAGCTTTTTGTCGGCATAAATACTGCCCAACTCGTAATACTCTATAACCGTTCCCCGGTCTTTTTGCAGCTTTTTCTCCAACCGAGAGAGAGTGGTTTCAATTTTACGAGTTTTGATAACTTGAAACAGCACAGCGACAGTAACACCAGCAAGTAGGACTAGCAAAACTGAGAGATAAATCGTTGGGAGTGTATCATTCATAAGGTTTGACAGTTTTTCTTCTTAATGGTAATCCCCAAGCAGTTGCTCGTTGAGCTAACCAACCATCTGCTTGCCAACGTGCGATCGCATTATTTACGCGCTGCTTTAGCTTGGTGTATTGTAACCCCTTAGGCATGACCACACACAAGGCTTCACCGGAGAGCCACACTGGTAGCATCCGATACTCAGGATAGTCTTGTACCCAGCCACTCAGAATGCTATTATCGGCAGCAAAAGCATCAGCCCTACCATTTTCTAAAAGCGATCGCGCTTCTTGGTAGGAATCTACTCCCACCACCCTAGATTCCGGTAAAGCAGACTGCACTACGGCAATTGTGCTAGAATGATTGAGTATGGCGATGGTTCTGGTATGGAGATCACCCAATCTGGTAATTAACGGGTCTTTAGTAATCAAACCCGTGCCATCCAGGTAGTAGGGGATACTCAAATCCACCAATCGACGGCGAGGTGCTGTGGCTGTAACTCTAGCAATTGTCAGGTCAACTTCACCGTCCAAAACCACTTTAAGTCGGTCAATATTTCCCACCTGCTGCAACACCACCGCATCAGAATCACCTAAGAGTTCTTCTGCTAGACGTCGTGCTAGGTCAATTTCCAATCCTTGTAACTTGCCATCGGCATCCCTATATCCCAAAGGGCGCAGATTATCTTTGACACCAACAATCAACTGACCCCGCTGCTCTATTTCCTCAAGTTGAGCACTCCGAACCCGTAACGGTGTCAAAAAAGACATCGCCGTCAATCCGAAGACCATACCAAAGTTGAATAATTTTTGCTTAAGCATCGGTTGGGGAATCGAAATTGGGAAAAAGGTAAGCTATCGGTCGTGGTTTTTGGGATTTTCCTGAAAAAACAATACCAAATAAATACCAATTTAAATACTGATTTAATACTAATTAAAGATACTAATTAAACTCGGGTTGGATAGTTATTATAATCTATAATAATCAAAAGAACCAAAGGTAATTTTTACCCCCGACCAGCCTTACCCTTACCGATTACCCATTTACCCAAAACCCGAGTTTTTCAGGTTGCTAAGCATTCAGCTATCAGCGATTGGTCTTGGCCTATGGTCACGCTACGGGAATGGCCAAAAGCTGATGGCTGACCGCAGACGCCCGTAGCGTGCGCGTAGCGCATATGATGCTTACTCAGCTTTAACCGCTAACTCCACCACTTTGTTAAAGCTATCTGGATCCAGCACTGCCAGCTGTGCCAACATCTTGCGGTTAATTTGAATATTGGCTTTTTTCATGTGACCGATCAGCTGGCTGTAGCTAATGCCATTTTGACGTGCTGCTGCGTTAATGCGAGTAATCCACAGACGTCGAAAATCCCGCTTGCGCTTGCGGCGATCACGATAGGCATTCCGCAGCGCTTTCATCACTTGTTGGTTAGCAATGCGGAAGAGTTTGGAGTGGGAACCTCTGAACCCCTTAGCAAGTTTGAGAATTTTTTTGCGCCGCTTACGAGCGACATTACCGCGTTTTACCCGTGTCATGGTTAATTCTAGCTCGTGTGTTTAGTTTAGTAGTAGTGTTATCAGTAATGGTCTACTGTTAAGATTTACATATAAGGCAACATCAGGCGAACATTATCCGCATCCCGTTCGTCTACCAAGGTCAATTTAGACAAGCGCCCCTTCCTTTCTGAGGTCTTGTGTTCTAGTAAGTGATTTTTAAACGCTTTGCGGCGTCTTATTTTACCACTGCCAGTAGCTCTAAAACGCTTGGCAGCTGATTTGCGGCTTTTTAGTTTAGGCATTGACGGATTCTAATAATGGCACAATTTATTATTGTATACCAATTGCTGCGTAATTAGGGAACCGTCTTATTCGTCTTCTGATAAATTCTTGGGCAAAGTGATGGTAAAGGTTGTTCCAAGACCCTCTTCACTTTCTAAGTGAATCTTACCACCGTGCAAGTCTACACAACTTTTGACAATTGATAACCCTAGTCCTGTTCCTGGGATGATCCCCACATTACTGGCACGACTAAAAGACTCAAACAATTTTGCTTGGTCTTCTTCAGGGATGCCAATGCCTTGATCAATTATCTGTAAGATGACTTTCTCTTCATCTCCATTTAGCTGTACTAAAATAGTGCCACCATCGGGAGAATATTTAATGGCATTGGAGATGAGATTAGTGATAATTTGTCGAAGTATTTTGGGGTCTCCTGATATTGGCTCCCAGTCTCTTTCACTACTAAAAACCAACCTATGTATAGCCCCAAGGCTTGATTGAATTGGGCAGACTAACTCCTGACAAAATGTTACTAAATTTAGAATAACTGGTTTGAAGTCTAATCTATCGAATTCCGCTTGATTAATGAATAATAAATCATTGACTAGGGTAGTCATATGTTTGACCGCAGCTTGGATCCGCCAAAAATGTTTAACTTGCTGAGAATCATTCAATCGATGACGGTACTTTTCTAGGAGTTCCACAGAGGATAGAATTGTCATTAAAGGTGTACGGTACTCATGGGATATGGTAAAAATAATCCGAGATTTCAGGTCACTGACTTGTTTTTCACGCTCCAGTGCTTCACGCAATTGCGATTCCAAGTTGCGTAGCTGTTCTAAGTAATCTCTTAGTTCTACGGTGCGAGCTTGGATTCTAGTTTCAAGTTCTTGATTGAGGCTTTCTAAAGCAGCTTGAGCGGAAATGCGATCGCGAATTTCCTGTTGCAGCAGTTGATTTTGCTCAATGAGTTGTGTTCGTAGCTTGTGCAGAGTCAATTGATTCTCCACACGGGCTAAAACTTCCTCAACCTGGAATGGCTTGGTGATATAGTCAGAACCACCAACAGCAAAGGCTTTGACCTTGTCCCAAGTTTCATCCAGAGCACTGATAAAGATTACTGGAATTCCCTCAGTTTTTTGATTAGATTTCAGCTGTTTACAGACGTCATAGCCATCGATCTTTGGCATTATAATGTCGAGTAAAATCAAATCCGGTGGATCACACAATGCTGATTCCAAGGCAAGTAGTCCATCGATCATGCTCCTAACCTGATAGCCTTGCTCAATCAGGATCGAAGATAGCAGCTGCAAATTGGTTGGTGTGTCATCCACAACCATAATTTCTGCCTGAGTTGCCTCAGCTTGATGGTTATTCATGCTTTAATTAGGAAGAGCGAACCATAGGGGAGAAGCAAATTGGGCAGGAGCATACAGACCAGTAGCCCGCTGATCTGATTGAATCAGAAGGCGGTTTTGCTACCAGTTTTCCTACTCCACTATTCCTTAAACATCATCACGGCGAAAGAACAACATTCGGTACACAGGTTCACCACGAGCGAGGGTAGAAATTTCCCGTTCAGTAGGCACTGGCAGGGGGTTGGTTGGCAGCCAAGCAGTCTCTGGCCGGTAGAAGGCTAGATGAGCATCAAAGCGCGATCGCATTTCCACTGCCACTTCTTCTACATCGGATTGTATAAAGACCTCTCCTCCACTGGTCAAATAAGCTCCTAGAGTATCAACCAAGGTGGGCTGTACTATACGTCGTTTGGCTTGTCGCTTCTTGAACCAAGGATCAGGAAATTGAATAGTGACGCGCTGCAAGGCACCATGGGGCCAAGAGCTCAAGAGTGAATCTATAGAACTATTAGCATTACAGAACAAAAATAGGAGATTGCTCAACCCTAAATCCATCACCTTAGTGTTGGCTTGTTTTACTAATGGTTCCCGAATTTCTAAGCCCAAAAAATTCCAGTCGGGTTGTTGTGTTGCCATCTGCAATAAAAATTCCCCTCTCCCGCAGCCAATATCCAGATGTAATGGTTTAGTAGTTTGGGCATAAACTTGATTCCAATCCGGAGCACTCACCGGCATCTGATATTGCTTGCTAAGTGGATTAACGTGTTGTCGCACTCGAACTCTAGCCAACCTTAGCACCTCCTTACTTTACTCACGGGATGGGGGATCAGGGATTAGGGGTTATATCCCTAATCTATTTGTAAATGTCAGATCTAGGTGCGCGCCTCCAAGGGCGCAAGGGATTGCTCGCGCCCTTGGGTCGCACCTCAATGAACGCAATTCCGACTCATCTCTATTTATCCTAAATGTAATCTTTAAAATTTTTTATAGACTAAAGCCTAATTATGTAAGGCTAAATTAAAGATTATCCATTCGGAATAGGTAAGCAGTTAAATGTCACCTAAACAAGGGGTTGTAATGGGATAACAGTAAACGTCATGAGCGATAATTTTAATAATTATTAAAATAGGGTTTAATCAAGAAAAGTTTTAGTTATGAGTTTAAATTTTCGCTTTGCCGTGGTAAGTGACCTACATATCGGGTTACCCCACACCATCTGGGATCATCCGAATCGGTTTCATTTGGTAGAAGTTAGTATTCCAGCCCTAGAAAGGATTCTGGAGGATTTAGAGCAGAAAGCCTTGGATTTCCTCCTCCTACCAGGAGACTTAACTCAGCATGGTGAACCAGACAATCATGCCTGGTTACAAAAGCGATTGAGCCAGTTGCCTTTTCCAGTGTACGTCGTACCTGGAAATCATGATGTCCCCAATATCTTACCCAATGAACACTCGATTGGAGTAAAGGAATTTCCCTACTACTATCGCCAATTTGGTTATGAAAATCCTGAGCAGTTGTACTATACTTGTGAAGTTTTGCCTGGAGTACAGCTGATTGGGTTAAATTCTAACCAGTTTGATACCGGTGGTAAACAGGTAGGGCGTATTGATCAGCAACAGCTGATCTGGCTTGAGCAAGTGCTTGCCCAGTGCCAGGATAAATTGGTGCTGGTGATGGTGCATCACAATGTAATCGAGCATTTGCCCGATCAAGCTAACCATCCCTTAGGACATCGGTATATCTTGAAAAATGCTCCAGTATTACACAATATTCTCAAAACTTCTGGGGTCAATCTACTATTTACAGGTCACTTGCATGTACAAGATATCGCCTATCAAGAGGGAGTCTACGAAATCACAACAGGTTCATTAGTTAGCTATCCTCACCCCTACCGGATATTGCAGTTGTCTACCGATAATCAGGGCAAAAGATGGTTGCAAATTGAATCTCATCGAGTGGAGTCAGTGCCTGGTTGGGAAAACCTACCCCAGATATCTAGACAATGGATGAGCGATCGCTCTTATCCATTCATGGTGAAACTCCTAACTTCTCCCCCGTTAAATTTACCCGATTCAGATGCCCAGAAACTTGCTCCGAGTCTACGCTACTTCTGGGCTAATATTGCTGATGGTGATGCTGTATTCAATTTTCCTGAGTTTCCTACCCCAGTTCGTCGCTATTTTGAGTCATTTAGCTCCCATAGCAGTGATGGTAAACCTGCTCTGATTGATAATCAGACCACTCTGTTGCTGACAAAAAACCAATGACTAAGACGGCTTTTCTTGAATAAATTTAACCACCACAACTAACCTCATAACCTCAGAAATTTCTTCGACGAGGAAAGCGATCCTCTAGTCCTTGACCTCGACGAAGAAAGCCATCCTCTAGTCCTTGACCTCGACGAAGAAAGCCATCCTCTAGTCCTTGACCTCGACGAAGAAAGCCATCCTCTAGTCCTTGACCTTGACCAGGGAAGCCATCCTCTACTCCTTGACCTTGACCAGGGAAGCCATCCTCTACTCCTTGACCTTGACCAGGAAAGTCATCCTCTACTCCTTGACCTGAATCGGGTAGTAGCACAGGAATTTCCGGTTCCGGCTCAGGTTCTGGTTCCGATTCTGGTTTTGGTTCAGGTTCCGGCTCAGGTTCAGGTTCCGGCTCGGGCTCGGGCTCAGGTTCTGGTTCCGGCTCGGGCTCGGGCTCGGGTTCTGGTTCCGGCTCAGGTTCTGGTTCCGGCTCGGGTTCTGGTTCCCGCTCAGGTTCTGGTTCCGGCTCCGGTTCTGGTTCTGGTTCCGGCTCAGGCTCAGGTTCCGGCTCCGGTTCCGGCTCAGGCTCAGGTTCGGGCTCAGGCTCGGGTTCTGGTTCCGGCTCAGGCTCAGGTTCCGGCTCAGGCTCAGGCTCAGGTTCAGGTTCAGGCTCAGGCTCGGGCTCCGGTTCCGGCTCGGGCTCGGGCTCGGGCTCGGGCTCAGGTTCTGGTTCCGGCTCAGGTTCTGGTTCCGGCTCAGGTTCTGGTTCCGGCTCAGGCTCGGGTTCCGGTTCCGGCTCGGGCTCGGGCTCAGGCTCAAGTTCCGGTTCCGGCTCCGGCTCTAGTGGTTTGTCAACGTCTTCGGGATCCAGTTCAACAGTTTCATCCTCCTGCTCAGTGTTAAGAAACTCACCCGTTTCCAAGGTAGACCTAATATCTAATTGGTTAAGCTGATCAGTAATATCGGCATTGGAATTATCAGAACCCACATCTTGATCGAAGACATCAACACCACCATCAATCACACTAAAATCAGCACTGGGAAACTCGTCCGATTCACTTTCAGGAAGACGAATGAAAGTAGGATTAACAATTATGTTGTTGTCAATAATAGGATCTTGCCCGTCTAGAGCATCTGCAATTTCTCCTCGCACTAAATCCAAAGCTTTATCTGGACTATCCGCCGCTTCTGTCTGGGTCAAATTCAGCCCTTTTACTAATTCACTGGTTTCATAAAACTCTTTGAGGTCAAATTCATAAACCTGCTCAATTTGATCGTCTATAATAACCACGATCTGCCCAGCTTTTAATTCCTGACCTTGAGAACGACTGCGATTATAGACCACAATACCGCTATTGGTCAGAGCTCCAACAATTGTTGTATCGGTCTCAGAGATATATCGCATGAACAGAGCTGACCCCCTAATCCCAGCCACAGCATTGGGTGTACGCACTCGAGTTTTACCTCGATCTGGAGGAATTAACAGCAACAGTGTGCCATTAGATAGCTCAAAGGTACGACTTCTAGGTAAAAATCGAAAGACAGCTAACTCTCCCTGTCGGGCTACGGAACCATCATTGAAGCGGAGTTGAGCCATCGAAGAGCGAGCGGTTACCAGTGCATCTCCTATGGTGATGGCATCAGATGGACGGGCTGGCCGAGCTGACTGATTTTGAGGAATCAATCGCACTCGGTTACGTAGCTTCTCTACCACAGCACGAGTTAAGGGAATTTCGGCACTGACTGGTTTAGAAAAAATTAGTGAATTAACGCTCCATAGAGAGATAGAAATTAGTAGGACTGTCTTGCGAAACACGGAGCAACTCCAATAGCTCAAAGGTCAGTCTTGTCAGGTAGTTGAGAGTTATTAATTTTGGATTTGTGATGCAAGGATAATGGCATTCTAGGAAACATACCTAGGGTCTGTCTGCACCGGTCCAAAATCTGGTGTAGGGGCTTTGGCGTTGCCTTCTTGAAGAGTAGCTATAAAACTCTCCTATAGGACATTCTGTAGGCTCTAATTGAAATCAGGATATTTTTTATTCAGAGTAGTATCAAATACATGTTGGTCAATCCTGAAAACACCGCTGGTGGTTAGTAATTATTAGCTGGTAGAAAATTTTCATACCTACATTGATTAATTTTGGTAAGCTGTTATCCATTTAAATTGAGCAGGGAGCAGGGAGCAGGGAGCAGGGAGCAGGGAGCAGGGAAAAAATACTGTCTACCTCATGAGTACTAAAAACGCTATAACTATTTTTTAGGAAAACTTATGGTTCTAAATAAAGTTTTTATTAATTAATAATTAATTTTAAATTAAATATGATTTTAAAAAATAAAAATTATCACGATAAATCTGAGGATTATCAGGCTTACCAGCACCAGCGAAAAACTCCCTATTTAGCTATTTTGGGACATCTGATTTTCTTAATTACACTGACCATCAGTAAACCAGCTTGGTCTGGATGTCACCCCATAGACAGTATTTCCCATCAGCCAGCAGTCAGTTTAGTTTTTAGTGGTACAGAAAACCAAAGTAATACTGATCAAGTAAAACAGCATTGTACTCCTAATTTATATAAGGTTAAAATCGGGAGTAGTGGAGAAGTACTATCTTCCTTTGTTGTTAGTGAGCGCTCATCGGGTTCTAGCTCAACTAAGGTAGTTGACAGGTCACAGATATCTCAAGGTAAACCTGCTTCTGGAGATAATAGTTCAAACTCAGATTCCAAAGCTAATGATGGAGACCCGGAACTGGGGGTGCTGCGTTTGCGGCTCCAAGAAAAACCACCGACTCCGCGTAAACCTACAGTATATTTACAGGGTAGAGTCAGTTATTTCAGAAGCGATAATATTTTCGCTGGAGTCGATCCAGTTGATGATGGTTTGTTGAGACCAGGAGTAACCCTATTAGCTGTACCATCCCTCGGACCTGACACTAAGCTAATAACGTCGGTAAGTGGTAATCTAGTTCGTTATGGCGATAGATCCCAACTTGATTATAATCAACTGAAAGTTAACCTGGGAGTTCGTCAGAAGCTATTGAAAAGAACCTATGGGGAGTTAGGATGGAGCAATCAACAGTTATTCAAGCAAGAGGGAGGCGATCGCTTCGCTCATTATAATTCTCTGTATCTTAGACTCAGCCGACGGGATTGGTTAGTAAAGAACTTAGCCTTAGATACGTCCTATAAGTTAACCCTACGTTTTGCTGATCCAGACACACGCTCTAAGATTAGTAATGTTTTTAGAGCATCTTTAGCCTATTACCCTTACCCCCGATTTAAAGCAGCTCTTAATTACCAACTTGCCTTATCTGATTATACCGAAAGAGAACGGTATGATGATTATCATCAGTTAATTGGCCGTTTAAGTTATAAGATTTCTAGCAATAGTCAAATTTATCTGTATGGTGGACAAAGCTTTGGTTCTTCGTCCAACTCCAGAATTAATTTTGATGGGACAGTATTCGGTACAGGTATGAGTTTTAATTTACCTCTGTTTTGAGCAATTCAGTTTGTAAGCTAGTGGTGCGTCTCCCCATCTCTGCAAAGCGCACCTATTCACAATTTAAATGTGTGACAACATTAGGTAAGTTGTATATGGTATACTTTGCTATACTAAAAACGTAGTCGTTATGAGTTCGTTTATCAGATGTCCAACTCCCCTGTAGAAAATCTTGTCATTATCGGTTCTGGTCCTGCCGGTTACACAGCAGCGATTTATGCAGCACGAGCTAACCTGAAACCCTTAATGTTTGAAGGCTTCCAAGCTGGTGGAATCCCTGGCGGACAGCTGATGACTACCACAGAAGTAGAAAACTTCCCTGGCTTCCCAGAGGGAATCACCGGACCTCAATTAATGGAACGGATGAAGGCTCAAGCAGAACGCTGGGGCAGTGAATGCTATACCGAAGATGTGATCTTTGTAGACTTAAGTCAGCGTCCCTTTACTGTGCGCTCTGAGGAACGGGAAGTAAAAACCCATAGTATTGTGATTGCTACCGGAGCAACAGCGAAACGGTTGCATTTACCCAGCGAAGCTCAGTACTGGAGTAATGGGATCTCAGCTTGTGCCATCTGTGATGGTGCATCTCCCCTTTTCAGTGGTAAGGAAGTGGCGGTAGTCGGGGGTGGTGACTCAGCGGCAGAGGAAGCTGTATATTTGACCAAGTATGGTTCCCATGTTCATCTGCTAGTACGTCGGCATGAGATGCGAGCTAGTAAAACCATGCAAGACCGGGTGTTGAATAATCCCAAAATTACTATTCACTGGAATACTCAGCCAGTTGATGTGTTTGGAGACAATGGTTCGATGACTGGCGTAAGAGTCCAGGATACTGAAACTGGTCAGGAAAAGGATATTTCAGTTGGCGGGATGTTTTACGCTATTGGTCACACTCCTAACACATCCTTGTTTAGAGGACAACTGGAGTTAGATCAGGTGGGTTACATTGTCACTAAATCCGGTTCGGTGGAAACCAGTGTAGATGGAGTCTATGCTGTTGGTGATGTCCAAGACCATGAGTTCCGTCAAGCCATCACTGCGGCTGGCACAGGTTGTATGGGGGCTATGTTAGCAGAACGCTGGCTATCTGCCCAGAACCTAATTCATGAGTATCATCAACAACCGGCATCAGAACAGCCAACGAGTGAAAACCCTGAAGACACTGAAGAAAAAGTAGTAGCTGAGACGGCGGAAAGCTTTGATATCAAGGAAACACGCCATCTGGGGGGCTATGCCTTGCGTAAACTTTTCCATGAAAGCGATCGCATAATCATGGTCAAGTATATTTCTCCGAATTGTGGGCCTTGTAAGGTTCTCAAGCCCATGCTGGATAAAGTAGTAGATGAGTATAATGGCAAAATTCACTTTGTCGAGATCGATATTGACCAAGACAGAGACATAGCTGAAAATGCTCAAGTGGTGGGAACACCTACGGTACAGTTATTTAAAGACAAAGAGTTCTTAGAGGAATTTAAAGGAATTAAGCAAAAGAGTCAGTATCGTCAAGCCATTGAACGGTATTTACCAACTACTGTTTAAGGGATAGGCAAAAGGCAAAAGGCAAAAGGCAAAAGGCAAAAGGCAAAAGGTACACCAGATTGTTTACCTCATCAGTATGATAAATGCTATCAGTATCAAGGATGAAGGATGACCTCAACCAAACAATCATTCCCCAGCTTTTTGTCTTTTACTAGAGGGCCTAGTCTATCGATCAAACTAATGGTAGCGGGACTAGTGATTACTGGGTGCTTTATCGTAGTAGCCATTTTCGCTCCCACCTTTCAAGCTTGGGGATGGCTACAAGACCCTACTCAGTCCCTCAGTAATCCCATTCATGAACCACCGAGCTGGAATCACTGGTTTGGTACCTCTCGCCAGGGTTATGATGTCTTCTCTCGCACCTGGTTTGGCTCTCAAGCTGCTCTAAAAGTAGTCGTTCTGGCCACCACCCTCAGCCTGATCATTGGTGTCCCTTTGGGGTTAATCAGTGGTTATCTCGGTGGCAGACTCGATCGGGTATTACTGTTTTTAATGGATACGATCTATACCTTGCCAGGACTACTGCTATCGGTGACTTTGGCCTTTGTAGTCGGTAGAGGAGTCTTTAATGCTGCGATCGCATTAAGTATTTCCTATGTCCCCCAATATTATCGAGTAGTCCGGAATCACACCACTAGCGTCAAAACTGAATTGTTCATCGAAGCCGCTCAAGCTCTGGGGGCTTCCCCTGGTCGGATATTATCGCGCTATCTATTTCTGAATGTGATTCAAAGTGTACCAGTTCTATTTACCCTCAACGCCGCTGATGCGATTTTAATCTTGGGAGGACTGGGATTTTTAGGATTAGGATTGCCAGAACAAACCCCAGAGTGGGGTCATGACTTACGTCAAGCCCTCGATGCCTTACCCACTGGGATTTGGTGGACAGCGCTCTTCCCTGGTTTAGCCATGACACTGATGGTGGTAGGATTGTCCTTAGTAGGAGAAGGATTAAGCGAGTTGATTAATCCCCGATTTCGTCAGAAAGGTTGAAATTCCCTAAAACCCTCTTGCCCATTGCCTTTTGCCTTTTGCCTTTTGCCTTAAAATGGCTAAGGACAAATGACTCAGGATGAAGAATGACTCAAGCCATAGGCATTGATTTAGGTGGCACTGCGATTAAGTTGGGACGCTTCCGTGAAGATGGAACCGAACTGGAGTCTCTAACAGTAGATACACCACAGCCCGCAACACCAACAGCGGTGATCGAAGCAATAGTAGCAGCAATCTCTCGTCTCGATACCAGCGAAGACGTAATTGGTATCGGCCTGGGATTGCCTGGCCCTGCTGATGTTGCTGGTAGAATTGCTAAGGTTGCCATTAACTTAACGGATTGGCACGATGTTCCCCTAGCCGATGAGTTAGAAGCCAAAGTCGGTTATCCTACAATTCTTGCTAATGATGCTAACTGTGCTGGTTTAGGAGAAGCTTGGTTAGGGGCTGGTCGTCGGTTTCGGAATTTGATTCTACTCACCCTAGGCACAGGGGTAGGAGGGGCAATCATTTTTGATGGTCAACTCTTCACAGGTCATCTCGGGTCTGCTGGGGAGTTGGGGTTAATTAATCTATATCCCGAGGGTCCCGAGTGTAATAGTGGTAATCGCGGTTCTCTAGAGCAATACCTTTGCATTAGGGCAATCCGACGCACCAGTGGCAAAGAACCAGCAGAACTTGGTAAATTAGCCCAAGAAGGAAACCAGGAAGCTTTAGATTTTTGGGCAGATTACGGACGCTTATTAGGGATTGGGCTAACTAGTTTTATTTATCCACTAACACCAGAAGCCATTATTATTGGTGGTGGCATCAGTGCTAGTGCCGAATTTTTCTTGCCAACAACTCTAGCAGAAATAGAGCAACGAGTTTTGCCTTCCTCCCGTACTGGTTTAGAGTTACTTAAAGCAGAATTAGGGAATCGAGCTGGAAGGGTGGGAGCAGCACGATTGGCTTGGCAAAAATATGTAAAAAGAAGAATTTAGAATGAAGAATTTAGAATTTAGAATGTAGGGTGTGTTAGGGGCGGGCTCGCCCTAATTTTCCACTTCGAGCGACCGTATTAGAATAGGCCGCCCCGTAACGCACCACCAAGTAGAATTTAGAATGAAGAATTTAGAATTTAGAATGTAGGGTGTGTTAGGGGCGGGCTCGCCCTAATTTTCCACTTCGAGCGCCCGTATTAAAATAGGCCGCCCCGTAACGCACCACCAGGTCTCCCCATACCCCATTTATTCCAAAAAACCATGATTGCTAATCCACAGCTTTACCGGATGACTCCCGAAGAATACCTGGAGTGGGAACCGACTCAGGAGATTCGTTACGAGTTTAACGATGGGGAAGTCTTCGCCATGACCGGAGGCTCGAAACCCCACAACCGGATTGCTTTAAATTTGGCTAGTGATCTAAATACTCACCTACAAGACAGTAGCTGTGAGGTTTATATGGTAGATGTCAAAGTAAAAATATCTTCAGTTCGTTCCTACCACTATCCAGATGTAGTAGTCACTTGTGATTCCAGAGATCAAGAGTCTAACCAGTTTATTCAGTACCCTTGTCTGATTGTAGAAGTGCTCTCACCCTCTACAGAGGCATATGACCGGGGCAGTAAGTTTGCCAAATACCGCAAGCTAAAAACCTTGCAGGAGTATGTTCTAATCCAATCAGAGACAATAGGAGTAGAGTGTTTTAGGCGTAATCAGCAAGGGTTTTGGGTACTTTATCCCTATGAAAAAGGGGATACGTTTCCCCTGGAAAGTGTAAACTTTTCTGTAAGTTTAGAAGCACTGTATCGCGGAGTTAGATTTGATTATAAATCCTAAATTATATAGCAATTATGCAACTTGTGAGGTACAAATATCTAGGTTTGAGGGAACAGAAAAAAATCTTTAAATAAACAACAAATACATTGTCAAAGTACAATAGCAAAGGGAACTAATAATTATTAATTCTGCATTCTTAATTATTAATTCTGCATTCTTCATTCTTCCAGCAAGCCATCACAAAACGCCTTCAGTTCCGGATTCACAGAACTATACCTTAAATCGCTACGTAAGCAAGCACAACCCCTAGCTAAGAGTCCATCCAAAGTGTCCACCCGCCACAGCTTGATGGTATTCCCGTCTATGGTAGCCAGTTGCGTCCCATCTGGGTGGAAAACCATCCAAGTCCCCTCGAATTGGGCAATTTGCCGACCCGCTAAATCCCACAGGCGCACGGTACGGTCACGTCCAGCGCTAGCGAGCAGCTGACCATCCGGGCTAAATTCCACCTGGTTAACTTTACTGTGATTGTCTGTAAATGCTTGGACTTGCCCAGTGTTGAGATCCCACAATCTCACGATTCCGTTAACTCCAGCACTAGCGAGCAGCTGACTATCCCAGCTAAATTCCACCTGGTAAACTCTACCCTGATGCCCCTTCAATTCCTGGACTTGCCCAGTGTTGAGATCCCACAACCTCACGATTCCGTCAAGTCCAGCGCTAGCCAGTAGCTGACCATCCCAGCTCAATGCCATATCCCAAAACGAACCCCGATGCCCCTTCAATTCCTGGACTTGCCCAGTGTTGAGATCCCACAACCTCACGAT
>WTKN01000042.1:0-4688 GCA_011524395.1 Moorena sp. SS36440bin_2 | reverse complement strand
TCCGTCAAGTCCAGTGCTAGCCAGCAGGTGACCATCCCGGCTGAATTGCAACTGCTTAACCTCACCCCGATGCCCCTTCAATTCTTGTTGGACTTGCCCAGTGTTGAGATCGCACAATCTGACGATTCCGTTACCTCCAGCAATAGCCAGATGCTGAGCATCCCGCCTAAATGCCACCTGCCTAACCCAACCCCAATGCCCCTTCAATTCTTGTTGGACTTGCCCAGTGTTGAGATCCCACAATCTGAAGATTCCGTCATCTCCAGCACTAGCCAGATGCTGAGCATCCCGCCTAAATGCCACCTGCTTAACCCTACCCTGATGCTTCACAAGTCTAGGCTCCTCAATGTAGTCAAGAATCTGTTGTAAAGCCAGTAAAGGACTAGCACCAGGATAGTCTTTCAAGGGAGTATTTTTCGTGACCATTGCTTTCAATGCTTTCCCAGTCTCCATAGCTGCTAGTAAGGCATCAAACGGGCTATCCTTAAATTTATCAAGATGTGTAACTCCTGCTCGTTCTAGTTTGGCTCCTTCTTGCTTCCTTTGTTCAACTTTCTTCCGAATCGGACCTACTAAATAATCATGAACTAACTGATAGCATTCTTCCGTTACTGGTTGAATCTGAAACACTAAACCCGAGGCTACTATAATCTCCAAAATCAGGCTGATTTCCTCTGGAGGTAAAGTTAATACACTAGCTAATTCAGTCTCGGTTCTTAATGGTCTCAGTTGCTTGTCATTGGTCAAGAAAAACAACAATTTCCAGGTAGTTTCTTGATGTTCAATTCCACAATCCGTAACCACAGCATCCAGATAACGCTCTACTAATTTTTCTTTATCGCCCCCTTGCTGATACTGCTCCAAGGTCACAATTCCCTCGGTTTCTAATTGGGCTCCCACCACCTGTAGCTCAATCGGACGCACTTCTCCCGTTTCTGCTGCTAAATCTTTCACTAATTGCTCAATCAGCTGTGGTTCTAAGGAAAATTTAGCCTGCTTCGTTAACTGTTCAATCACCGCTTTGGCCTGGGATTGAGTAAAATTTCCTAAGTAATAGAGGACATCCTTGCTGAGAATATCATTATTAACGACATCTAAACTAATCAGGCGGTTATTACACTCTAATAAATAATAGATATAATCTTCTCGTAAGGCCAGAATAACCTTCACAGATTCAAGGCTTAGACAGTCTTTTAAGAATTGATACAAAACTCGCCGTTGCTGTGGCTTAGGATACTGAAATAAAAATTCTTCAAACTGGTCAAAAATTAGCACAGTCAGTCGATTATTGTCACTATTGTGTCGGAGCTGGTGGATAATTTTCCCCAGAATTTTTTTTCCATCTCCTCCCTGGTCTGTTCCAATTATCCTTTTAGCCAACCTATGCTGCCAACGCTTATAAACTGTTAGCAAGACTGGCTCCACATCCCGAGCATAAATAATCTCTTGCTGTAATCTAGGAATTAAACCAAACTGAAGTAAAAAACTTTTACCAACGCCGGAGGAGCCACAAATTACCGTTAGTTTGTGGTCTTTGCGACCAATACGCTCAACTAAGTCATTAATCGCTTGCTCTCGACCAGAGGCAGCAATGCGATCAGCCATTTGAGTATCCCTGATTCTTTGTTTGAGGGATAATTGACCAACGCCCACAAATGCCCGAAACCGGAACTGATACTCGATTGATTGCTGGTATGCCTTAACTGAGAAGGCTTTTTGATACTCCCCTTGGTCAAAGTAGAGCTGTCGCAATTCTTTGAGAATTTGAATATATAGGTCGGGATTCAAGTTAGGATTGGTTTGTTCTTTGGCTTGCTCTAGATACCCAATCCCCTCCTGGGGTAGACCAAGATGCTTGTAGGCTTTCGCTAAGGATAAGCAATACCAACCTTGATGCAGTTCCCACGCCCAGTCCAACTGCTCCCGAGTCAGATCACCAGGGAGGTCAACATAATTCTTGGCATCGGTAAGGATTTTCAGTGCTTTAGTGGCCAAGTCCTTGACCCGATGCCATTGGGAACGAGAGATGGCCACTTCTGCCGCTAGAATGCCGTAATCATGGGCAAGCCAGACTGGGTTGGGATATTCCTGATGGAGGCTTAAGGCTTTTTTCCCTAACTGCTCCAACTCATCCCATCGCCTTAGTCTTTGTAGAATTTCCCCTAAGGGATTGATAAACTTAGCCACTAAGTCGGGACGCTTAGCTTGCTCAAAGCAGTCATGCGATCGCAAAAAATAGTCCTTAGCCCTTAGGCAATGTTGCTTACCCTGATTCCGGTCTTGATCGGCATAAGTACGGTACCATTGCCCCATATGCAACAGAACACATCCGTATCTGATGAGATGTTCGGGGTCGGGAGAAAGGTAAGCTCGCAGGAGATCTTCCCAGAGCTCTATACTTCGTTGATAATGCTCTTGGCACTGGTTGAGATCATCGGGAATTCCTCGACCTAAGATAAATTCCACACTGGCTTCTAAGTCTAGGGCTAATTCTACCTGCCGATGTTGCAAGTCTTTCCAAGCCCAGCGTAAGTCCGCCAGCTGCTGGTTACTGAGATTCTGTCCATGGTGAAGACCCCCAGCAGCTCCAGCGGCTAAGACTTGAGTAAACCCAAGATCAGTCACCTGTTGGATAAATTCGATTACGTTAGCGGTAGAGATTTGAAACTCCAGGGGTGAACCGGTTCCCCAACTGGCCAAATCCCTGGCAGAGCGCAGGAATTGGGAATAGACTCGGTCATCTACCCAAAATAAAACCGGCACATCAAACTGTTTCCGAAACTCTTCCCGGACTCGATTGGCTAATCTCAGCAGTTGCTCAAGGTCTCTGACCACCTCAAAGCCATACACCATAATCCCTTGGGGGGGTTGTTGTCCCAGTTGGGATTGAATCTTGCTGTATATCGTCCTGTAGAGCTGGGTTATGTCGGGAGTTAGCCCAATCGGGAGAATCTCCACCGAACAAACCTCGGCCAGCTGTTTTATCAACTGGTCTCGCCACTGGGTATAATTACAATGGGCAAAGATTAAAGAAAATTCCTGTTCACTGGCTCCCGTTTCCATTGCCCAAGCCAGCTGTTTCAAGAGCTGTTGATGATCAGCGTGTTGGTGATGATCCTGTGGCTGACGATTAGTCATGGATTTATGGCAATGGGTGTCATGGTGTTTCCAAATTCAAGGTTTGACTATGAGGTGGTGCGTTACGGGGCGGGCTATCCCAATTCTGGCTACGAGGTGGAAAATTAGGGCGAGCCCTTCCCTAACGCACCCTACGCCTACTCCCTGTTTCCGATTCCCGATTCCCTTCCCTACAACTTTCCTGTTTCTAACAGAATCGGATTAACTGTAAACCAAGACCCTTGAGTGTCATAGTATTCATACACAAATAGACTACGCACCAGCACCCGATAATGGTCGTCACCACTTACTTCTTGGTTGTGATGCACCTGACGCAATAATTTCCACTCCTCTTCATCAATCGCTAATCGGATTTTATTGCAGCGACTACGAATAACCTGGTCTAACCCTGCCCGGGATAGGGGTAACTTGCCCTCCAGCATAATCCAATCCCGAACCATTGCCAGTAACTCCCGTACATGACCACCACTGATAGAACAGAGTCTGTCCAGAGTTTCCGGTGCATCAAATACTTCCGCAATCCCCTGCAACCGTTGCGCTGGTGCTAGCTTAGGGAAAGCTCTAGCCATTACCATCGCTCTGAGCTGCGCCATTCCTTGCTCACACTCTTTACCATTCCGTTCCGTCACTGGCACCATGGGCAACACCTTCGGCTCAACCCCGAAACGATTGGTAAGCCGGACGATATCATTACAAAATCGTAGCCCTAGAGGCATGGTATAAATCACATGACAGTTGAGTTGGCGCAACTGTTCTCCCCGGTCCACAAATAAATATTCCGGTTGTGGTCTCCCCCAAGACTTGGGCACAATTTCCACCCGGTCAAGGTTATCGACGATTACCACTAGTCCCCGTTTTCCCTGGTGTTGGAGTTGAGCGATCGCAGGTTCAATCAACTCGGTATTAATGACATCAATAATAGTTTTGGTACGAGGTTCAATATAATCCCGCAACCGATTACGCAAGGTTGGGCTATTTTTGGCTTTCGTCGTAATCTTGGCAATTCCTGCTGATAAAGAATACTCTCCCTGTTTTTCCTTGACCCCAAATTCACCAACCTTGGGAATCTTAAGCTCAACCCCAGTTACATCGGAACCCAACAATGTGTTAATTTCCTGTAGGAAAGCTTTAAAGCCTTTTAGTTGTAAGTTAACCTGGCTAGCTTCCAAACTTTCACTGACCTGGCGAGCAATAACTAATAAAATATCCCCCACATCCACATCATTCATTTCCAAGTCCTGATCCGACTCAAAGTAAAGCACATGAAAGTTTTCTGCTAGCAATTCAGCCTTGAGCCGCGATAATTCCGTAGACTTCCCACAACCAATATGTCCCGTAAATAATTGACAGGTGGGCTGGTCTTCCGAGAATACAGTAATTTGATTTTTCAGTTGCTGAATCAGTGCTCCCCCCCGGACGGAAGAAAAATCGATATAGAGATTCTGGTCTTCTTTCTGGGTGAGATCAAGGGTTTTACTTGGGTTAGTGGCTTTATAAAACTCGGTGAAATTTAGAGTCATCCGGTGTGGGGCGTGGGGTGTGGGGTGTGG
>WTKN01000125.1:33413-34921 GCA_011524395.1 Moorena sp. SS36440bin_2 | reverse complement strand
GATGGAGGAATTTTTATTTTCGACATTAACCGATCATCATGCCCACCAATACCGAAGCATATCAAAATCGTAGGGTGGGCATTGCTCAGGAAAATGAAAATTAGTGAGCCTATAAATGAAATGAGCAATGCCCACCAATACCGAGGCTAATTTATGGGAGACTATCATCAGTTGAAAAAAGGTACCCTTAAGGGTACTGCCAAGCCAGAGAATTATTTGACATTATATAAATGTGTTGATTGAAATTAATTACAGCAAGAGGTAAAACCTATGCCTTACAAATACGATAAACCCTGTGTGTTCCAAGTTCCCATCAAATTAGAAGTACCCATTGTGCTCGACCTAGCTGTAGCGGCTAAGCGTCAGTGCTTTACTAAGTATGAGGAAATGGGCATTGAAGAGAACGGAGTGGGTAATGAGCCAGGTGAAGTACCTGCCACTTAGTCTCTTTAGTAACTTTTGACAGGAATCTTTGACGGCTGGCTTTAAATTATTTCATAGAAATTAGTTCCTCAAATCCCCCTTGGCTGATCAAGTCAGGGGGGTTTTATTAACCACTCTCTTGCTAAGGTTAACTAAAAGGTACCCTTAAGGGTACCGCAACATGTTAGTAACTTATGACATCATTGGGAGAGATTAACACTACCTGCAAAACTACCTGTTGGAGGGCAAATCATGCCTGACGAAAATATCCACGAATCCGCTTACAACTGTGAGTTTGAGATTCCGATCAATTTTTTAGTTCCCTTATCATTCAAGCCCACATTTGCTCCACAAAAGTGTACCTTTCAACTTTGCAATCACCCTGGTGGTAGTGGTAGTCCGCCACCCTATGGTTTGCGTCTTGATGGACTGCTCACTGGTAATCCCAGAGATATCTATACCTTTGATTTTGAGTACAAGGAGGCAGAGGTATTCCTCGACTACACCAGCACAGGTGAGATCCACATCTACGGAAAAGCTTTCGGTGGACAAAAAGAAGGGAAGAATTACAAACCAGGAACAACTGACTACTGGTATATCGACTTTACCTACAAAGTTGTGGGACATAAAGACAACGATGCTTATGTCACGGAGAAAGCCTATGGCAAGTACAACATTGGCATGGGTAAGGGGACAATCAAGTCTAAGAAGTTCAAGTCTTTTGATTTAGTAGACTACTTCGGTAAACATGAATACTCCTTCCGGTTTGGTGATGATACGGAGCACCGGGGCTATAAAGGTATCTCTGGCTGGGGCTGGCTGAATCATAGTGGTGCCAAAGATGGTATCTATAAGCACCTAGATTACTCTGACTGGCTATTCGTTGCTAAAATTCCTAAACTATCCATGGCTAAATGGAAGATGATCTGCTGGAGTGGCTTAGCCAGTGGAATTTGGTCTGAGGATGATCCTAAGAAATCCGATGATGATTAGCAATTAGTTATAGCGCCGCGCCTATTGTTGGGAGATGAGGAGATGAGGAGATGGGGAGATCGGGAGATGGGGAGATCGGGAGATCGGGAGAT
>WTKN01000125.1:0-33313 GCA_011524395.1 Moorena sp. SS36440bin_2 | reverse complement strand
GGGAGATGGGGAGATCGGGAGATCGGGAGATCGGGAGATCGGGAGATCGGGAGATGGAGAAATCAGCAACTGGCTCCTCAAGACGGCGCTATCTTCCCTCTTCCTACGGTGCGTTTTCCCCATCTAATTATTAAATTCGCCACGGGTCGCACCGCTCCCTACTCCCTGCTCCCTGCTCCGCGCTCCCTAACACCAATAATGACTAACCACTAACAAATTTCTTGATCTGTCCCAGTTTGTCTTTGTAGGGAGCATAGCGCAACTGCAAATCCAGCCAGAACGACTTCTTCAGCACGCTTTTTTGGTGAGAAAAGGTATCAAAACCAGCTTTCCCATGATAAGCACCCATGCCACTATCACCAACTCCACCAAATGGTAGGGAAGGAACATTTAGATGCATCACTGTTTCATTCAAGCAAACACCACCAGCAGAGGTCTGTTGCAAAACCTGCTGTTGCTTTGCTTTGTCTGTGGAGAAAAAATATAGGGCTAAGGGTTTTGGTCTTTGGTTAACTATCCCAATCGCTTCATCTAAATTACTGTATTCAATCACAGGTAGAATCGGACCAAATATTTCCTCTTCCATCACTTTATCCTCTAAGGAAATATTGTCGATGACCGTGGGAGCAATATAGCGGTCTTCTGCATTAGTTTGTCCACCAATTATGATGTCACCATCGTTGAGTAAGCTACTCAAACGCTGATAATGCTTATCACTTATAATCCGAGCATAATCTGGACTTTTCTCTGGATCGTCTCCATAAAATTTATGGAGACAGGCTTTGATTTGCTGGAGTAAATCAGATTTAATCTCCCGATTCACCAGCAGATAGTCTGGTGCAACGCAGGTTTGACCGGCATTGATAAACTTACCCCAAACAATTCGTTTTGCTGTAGTTTCTATCGGCACATCTGTCTCCACAATGCAGGGACTTTTACCTCCCAACTCTAGGGTGACCGGGGTTAGGTGTTTGGCAGCAGCAGTCATGATAATTCTGCCAACTTGGGTGCTGCCGGTGAATAAGATATGGTTAAATTTTTCTGCTAACAGTTCCTGACTGGTTTCTACTCCCCCTTCCACTACAGCAATATAGCTAGGGTCAAAGTTTTTCTGGATAATCTCTGCGATCGCACCAGAGGTGTGAGGGGACATTTCAGAGGGTTTGATAACGCAACAGTTTCCGGCTGCGATCGCAGCCACTAAAGGAGCCATCGCTAGAGCAAATGGATAGTTCCAGGGACTGATAATCAGTACTACTCCCAAGGGTTCGGGATAAATTTGACCAGAGCCTGGAAAATTTGCCATTGAGACCGGGACTCTTTTGGGCTTGACCCAGGATTTAATATGCTTGAGGGTGTGATCAATTTCCTGCACCAGGATAATTTCCGTAGCATAAGATTCAAATTCCGCCTTGTGCAGGTCGGCTTTCAAGGCTTCTAAAATAGCAGTATCATTTTCTAAAATAACTTGCTTGAGGCTCTTGAGTTGGGCAATCCGGAATGCCACATCTTTGGTTTTACCGGTGCTGAAAAAATTGCGCTGCTGAGCCAAAATATCCTTGACTTTACTGGTTTGTAGTTCAAGCATCTTAAAATTTAACCCCTGAACGGAAAAAAAAAAATCATTTTGTTCTCGTTCAAGGTTAGCAATTATTTGATAGGATAGTTTATTGCTAAATAATTGCAAGAGTTGAGTCAGTTCAGCTCCGATGAAAACATTCCTCAAAACAATCATTTGTCTGAAAACTCCCGATGCCACTAAAAATTTCAGCACTATTGAGCGGTAACACACCATGGCATCGTCTGGGTTTGCCTGGTTGGACAGTCTCGGTAATTGCGATCGCACTCCTAATTTGCGCACCAGTTCTATTTGTGCTGGGCAGTATGTTCTCCGATTCTTCAGAAGTATGGAGTCATTTAGTCTCCACTGTCTTAGGCAGTTACATTCTCAACTCCCTGTGGTTAATCCTCGGTGTAAGTAGTGGAGTATTAATCCTTGGGGTCTCAACAGCATGGCTAGTAACCATGTGTCGCTTCTGGGGAAGCCGGGTGTTTGAATGGGCGCTACTACTGCCTCTGGCCGCACCAGCCTATTTACTTGCCTATACTTACACCAATATGCTGGACTTTTTTGGACCGGTACAGACCTGGCTGCGGCAGCTATTTGGCTGGACTAGCGTGCAGGATTATTGGTTTCCCAATGTCCGGTCTCTGTGGGGTGCGATCGCAATGTTGTGTTTAGTACTCTATCCCTACGTTTACCTCATCACCAGGGTAGCCTTCCTAGAGCAATCCGTCCGTACCCTAGAAGCTGCTCGTTCTCTCGGATGCACCCCTTGGCGCGGCTTCTTCACCATTGCTTTACCCCTAGCCAGACCAGCGATCATGGCAGGTTTGGCCTTAGCACTGATGGAAACCCTAAGCGATTTTGGCACAGTAGAGTATTTCGGTGTCAATACCTTCACTACAGGGATATATCGTACCTGGTTAGGAATGGGTGAGAGGTCAGCCGCTGCTCAACTAGCCGCTTGTTTACTACTATTTATAATTGTTTTAATTCTACTAGAACGCTGGTCTCGTAAGCAATCTCGCTATTATGAGACTGGTAGTAGTTACCAACGAATCAAGCCATTTTCACTAACTGGGGGCCGAGGCATCCTCGCGCTGTTAGCCTGTTTCCTTCCCATTGCTCTTGGATTTTTAGCACCCGCAGCATTTTTGCTGCACATGACCATTAAAAATGCTGAGGAAACCTTAGATGATAATTTTTTGCAGCTAGCTACAAATAGTTTACTATTAGCCATTACAACAGCTGCCATTGCTATGGTCTTAGCATTAGTCATGGCTTATGGGCAACGTCTAGTGCCCAAACTAGGGATGCGCTTAGCAGTACGCACTGCTGCCATGGGTTACGCTATCCCTGGTTCAGTGATTGCAGTTGGTGTCTTAATGCCCTTAGGTCAGTTGGATAATACCATCGACAGCTGGATGCGGGCAAGCTTTGGCTTATCCACTGGTTTACTTTTCAGTGGCACTATCATTGCTTTAGTATACGCCTATCTTGTGCGCTTCCTAGCAATTTCATTTAATACCGTTGAATCCAGCTTAGGTAAGATCAAGCCTAGTTTAGATGATGCCTCTCGCAGTCTCGGTTATGGTCCTACGCTTACCCTAATTAAAGTTCACGCCCCATTAATGTGGGGAGGATTGTTGACAGCAGCGATGTTGGTGTTTGTGGATGTGATGAAAGAGTTACCAGCAACTCTGATCATGCGACCGTTTAATTTTGACACCCTGGCAGTACGAGTTTATCAGTATGCCTCCGATGAACGATTAATTCAGGCATCAGCACCAGCCTTAGCGATTGTTTTAGTAGGAATTATTCCAGTAATTTTATTGAGTTTAAAGATTGCTAAGTCTCAGCGATAATAATGAAGAATTTAGAATTTAGAATTTAGAATTCAGAATGTAGAATTCAGGCTTAGGGTGCGTTAGGGGCGGACTTGCCCTTATTTTTCGCCTCGTAGCCAGCGTTGGGATAGTCCGCACCGTAAGGCACCGCCAGTGTTGGGACAGCCCGCCCGGAAATGAGATGCACCCAGGCAATAGTTAATTAAATCGTAAGTATTTTTTATAATTGATTGAGAAATGCTCTAGTAAAAAATTCACCTAAACAATATCATAAAATTCTAGATAATTATAGCCTAATCAGGTACACAATGTTTTTACCTTTTCCAACTTACGACTTCTATATTCCCAGATCCGCTGTTCCCTGTTCCCTAAAACCCAAACATTTGTACCTCAACTAATTGAATACCGCTATAATAAACATCTCTGGGAAAGGATTCTGGAAGCTAAGCTAGGCTTAACCTAAAACCTGATTTCCCAAAGATGTCTAATAGTGTAATTATTCGAGAATATAGCAGTTGCCAGGGCAGGCGCGGACATGACAAAAGTCTCAAACCTAAGTAAGCGCAAGAGTTTTACTTCTGACTTCTGACTTCTGACTTCTGACTTCTGACTTCTGCTATAGGGTATGGGGCAAAAGTTAAATCAAGCCTTTTTCCATACCTTATTCTCTGTTCAATATCTCTGATTGAGATATTCGATAAACTGTTCGAGGATCCCAAGGCTTGCATCTTCCTTGTCCTCTAGATAGTGATTAAGTTCATTCACTATCTCAGCTTTTGGATTCACAAATTTTCCATCTCCATACTTCCATTGACACTCAGATATGGAGTCGTCTTTCGGATCACGTGTTGAGAGAATGTCCATCGTCAGCTTATTAAGGGTGCCGGTGAACTCGAAGGGTGACTCATAGTGATAGCTGGTTGGTGAGAGCAAGTCCATCCCTACATCCTGGGTCTCCAGAGAATAGCGTGCGGGGACGGTTTTGTCCATGTGAGCTTGGCCAACCTGTGTACCATCGATAAACAGTGTACCGGTACCTCCTCCACCGACGTTTGTTCCATTCTCTTCATCGTAATTGAAGGTAAACTTAAGCTCAACATTATCACCCGTAGGTAGCTCTTCGGTTGAGGTAATGTCGCAGTATTGGCCAAAATAGTTGTGGGTGTAGTGGAGCTTATTGTCCTTGACGTAGAAGGTATAGCCTCCTACCTCTCCACCCATGCCCAGGAGTGCGCCTTCGGGTGCCCCGTCAACAATCGTAACGTCAGCTATGATCTGATGAGATTTGTTTTTCACGTCCGGCGCTACCCCTTCTGGTAGGCGAACTGCCCCCTCATAGAACTCGAAATGATCCCGTCCGGAGGTAAAACTGGGACGCAAACTCACATCACCTCGTTCAGAAAAGCGATCATCGAGTGGGAAGACATTATACTTACTTCCCTCGATCATGAATAGTTCCTTGAGATTTTCTAACTTATCAGGATTTTCTGCAGATAAGTCAGTAGCTTGGGTGAAGTCTGTTGCCAGGTCGAAGAGTTCCCAAGTATCCTCATCAAAGTCCTGGGTCATTTGACCGCTTGTAGGAGTAAACGGGTACCTGTGGAGAGTCGATGCCATCCATTCGTTTTCTCCGTCGGGTTTATAGAGCGCCCGATTACCATACATCTCGAAGTATTGAGTATTGTGGACGTATTTATATTGGCACAGATCATCAGGTTCACCTTCAATTTGATCGGTTGGATCTTTGCACAACTCGTAAGCTTTGCTCTTATCATCGTCAAAGGTATAAGCTAAGCTGACCCCCTCAATTGGCTTCTGCTGAATGCTGTTAACCATAAAGGGTTCTTCAATCCCAGCAACTTCGAGAATAGTGGGTGCGATATCAATGACGTGGTGGAACTGGTTGCGGAATCGTCTTTCAGATGAATCAGTGCTAATTTTGGCAGGCCATTTAATTACCATGGGATTACGAGTACCCCCGAAGTAGGAACCTACCTTCTTCGTCCAACGGAAGGGCGCGTCTGTAGCCCAGGACCAGCCTGCGGCATATTCCGGCGAGGTTCCAGGCATGCCCCAATTGTCTTTGCAAGCCAGGTTCTCATCCATGGTAGTTGGCAATCCGTTGAGGCTCTTGAGCTCGTTGCAAACCCCAATTTCACCACCTGCAGGAGCAGCACCGTTGTCACCAACGATATACATAATCATGGTGTTATCTCGGACGTCCTCAGGAATCGCAGCAAGGACTCGACCTACCTCCTTATCGGTATATTCCAGGAACGCTGCATAGATTTCCATCTGGGTGGCAAAGAGTTCCTGAGCCTCTGATAGCGTATCGGGATTCGAATCGTCATCGTAGCTATCCCAAGCAGGTATCTGGTCAGGCCGGGGAGTGAGTTCCGCATTATCTGGAAGTATATTATCGTTCTGCTGACGATCGAAGATATTATTACGCTCCTGCTCCCAACCTTGATCGAACACACCATCGTAATTGTCACGATACTCTTCGGGTGGCTGGTGCGGTGCGTGGGTCGCCCCTGGTGCAAAGTAAAGGAAGAAGGGTCGGTCCGGTGCAATGGAATACTGATTTCTCATCCACGTAATCGCTTTATCCGCGAGGTCGTGGCCGAGGTTATAGGTTTTTCCGTCGCTGGTGGTTGCTGGTGGATTTATGGGGTTTAGGTTTTCATACAGTGCAGGATACCACTGGTCAGTTTCGCCACTGATAAACCCATAGAAGTAGTCAAATCCCAAACCATTAGGCCAGCGATCAAACGGGCCAACCATACTTGTCTCGTTATCAGGAACGTTGTGATTTTTACCGAACCAAGCTGTGCTATAGCCGTTGTTTTGGAGAATCTGAGCGATGGTGGCTGTACTCTTAGGAATCCTTCCGGTATAGCCTGGATAACCTACCGCGATTTCCTCAATAGCTGCATTCGCCGCTGACTGGTGGTTACGGCCTGTCAGCAGTGCTGCACGAGTTGGCGAGCAAAGGGAGGTTGTGTGGAAGCGAGTATAGCTCAGACCCTCGCTAGCCAGCTTCTCTAGGGTAGGTGTTTTAACAGGTCCACCGAATGTTTCTGCTGAACTGAAGCCGACATCATCGAGAAGCACCAGCACAATGTTTGGTGCACCCTCCGGGGCTTCTGGGGATTTTAGAATCGAGGTGTCTGGGGTGGAATTTTTGTAGCTGACATCGATGTCGCCGTTAAATTCGGGGTCTGGTTGTGGCAGGATTGCCTGGGCAGAGGCTGGCGGAACCAATCCTGCTAGGGAAAATATCACCACTGCCACAATCGTGGTAATTAATTTTGCGAATTTGTTCTTCATTCGAGCTTTACAGCTGCTCACTGTTCTAGTTTTTTGTTCTGGGTACATCAATTTTTCGGTTGCTTAGGCTTCAGGATAAGCCTGACTTGATCCTTGACAAGGCTAAGGCTAATCAAACATGCGTGACTTGCATCATGCCTAGGTTACCTAGATTAAATGCACCAATTGAATGTGTATAGAACTTTATCATGATCAAAAAAAATTTGTCAAATTCTTTGACAAATTTTTTTTGATTTTTTTATTTACCTTTTATTAAAATTTTATTTGCATTTTTATGTTGTACAAGATTTATTGTAGTTGTCGCTGTTTGTCAATAGCTTATTAATAAATTGTAATTAATAATTCGTCATCAAAGCCTCAATCTCTTGCTGTGACTAGGATTTTGGGATGGAAGCTTTTAGTTCGCCTCGAATTAATTATCTTTTTAGTTATCTGTTTTGGATTGATAAGCTAGGGTTCTGGTTAAGGTTCCGGAACTCTTTCAAACTCTTTTCTACTCTTGCCTGTTGCCTGTTATCTGTTCCCTATCTTGATGCAGTCCTATGTTTACATCTCAAATAAAAACCCTATAGAATTAGTAACGCTTACTGTATTGATGTATTGTTTTGTAAACGATACTTGACAAATGACCCACAGCTTTAACTAAAATCTGATCCCTTCAAGTAAAAGCACTAAAATTTAACACTCAGGAGTCAGAATAAGTCAACGTTAATGGTGTTGGAATCAAAAAAAAGGTAATAGGGAACAGAGAACAGGGAACAGTAGTCAAGATATCCGAGGAGTTTTTGCTTTCTCGGCACTACTCCCCACTCCCTACTCCCTACTCCCTACTCCCTACTCCCTATTCCCTAAGACGACAGTACTTCACCTAATTTACAACTGTTACACCCAACCAGCAATATCCATCAGTTGAACTGCTGTAGCACTATTGGGACCATATTTTGAAACACTGGTTGGATCTTCCTTGAAAGGAAAACCAAAGCCCGCAAGTACCGGATCAATTGGTGTTCCAGGAACCACTGGATATTCGCTATTAGCTTGAGCAAAGAAGGTCTGAGCCGTAGGGCTAGTTAGATACTCTAAGAATTTGATAGCATTTCCTGGATTAGGAGCTGTTTTCACCAAGCCGCCACCACTGATATTAATGTGGGCACCCCGGTTTTGCTGATTGGGGAAAAATACACCAACTTTCTTGAATATCGCCTGCTTGGCAGGTTCATCGGATTTAATATAGCGAGGTAGATAATAAGTATTTGCGATCGCAATATCCGCAATCCCAGCAGCAACCGCTTCAATTTGGGCTCGATCATTACCCTGAGGCTTGCGAGCAAAGTTACCCACAAAGCTCTCGACCCATGATTTTACTGCTGGTACACCCAGGCTGGCAATCAGTGACGCCACCAGAGACTGATTATAAACGTTGCTCGATGAGCGGATAGCAATGCGACCTTGCCATTTGGGATCAGCCAAATTTTCGTAAGTTGACAGATCCGCAGGGTTGACTCTGTCTTTGTTATACATAATCACCCGCGCTCGCTTAGTGAAGCCAAACCAGTGATTGTCAGGGTGTCGCAGGTTAGCGGGAATCTTGGCGTTGAGTTCCGATGAATTAACCGGGGCAAAAATACCAGCTTGGTCAGCTTTCCACAGACGACCAGCGTCAACAGTGATTAAGACATCAGCAGGGCTATTGGCTCCCTCACTTTTAATCCGTTCTATTAATGGATTTGCTTTCCCCTCAATCAGATTCACTTCAATACCAGTGATGCGGGTGAAGTTGTCGTACAAGTCATCATCGGTCTTGTAGTGACGAGAGGAGTAGACATTGACTACCTCATTCTGGGCGGCTGCTCTACGAGGTTTACCCAGTTCACCCAAGGTGTAAGCCGCCATGGCTGTACCACCTGCTAGTAAGATATTTCTTCTGTTGATGTTCATCAGCAACTACTAATTTTTATCCTTACGGTTATCACTAAACTTATGCAGTAGGTATGGTAAGCAAGCACCTGAGTTCCCCACTACTGCTATCGCTATAAATTATCGATTAGTTTGGGAATTTTGTAAACTACCTCAGGCGGTCGGATCGCAGATAAATCCTTTTAATCACTGAATTTGAGGATATAATTGACCCTATAGTAGATGTAATGGTCAGCTTATAGAAGAGAAATCTTACTTATTACCCTAGACTTTTGTCAAGGGCTAATCAGAAATTTATATAAAAATTTGCCAGAGGAATAGAGCTGAAAGTTATAGGGCTGCGCCCAGGATGGAACTTCTGCCCTTAGGAAACAAGGACTGGAAAAGCTTGTGATATAAAGGGTTTAGGCATTATTTGTGCCTTTAATTTAGCAAACCCCTTACCAGGATTAGTACAATTGATAAGATTTAGCGGCTACTGACTACTGAGTGAGTTGGGAGTCGGAAGTCGAGAAGAGAGTCTTGTAGCAGTTGCCAAGTCCCAAAGACAACTACTATTACAATAATCAAGCTAACCAGTGGGTCAAACCAAAGCCAGCCGGTTGTGAGAATAGCAATGCCAGCCAGGACAACACCAACAGACACCAATGCAAAATGCAATGGTCAAGAGTGGTTTAAGCGATGCATCGCTTAGTCCATTAATCCTATTTTTATATCTCAAATAAAAATGCTATAGCCTTTTTCCTAGCTATGAGGTACACATAATTTTTGCCCGATTGCCGATTCCCGATTTTCTACTTATTTCGTGAGCGCTGCCCTATAACCCGTCGCCGAGTCTGAAACCACATAGAAATACCTGTAATTGCTAAAGTTAATAAACCAAAGGCATTAAGAAACGGATAAATCCTTTGTAAGTTAATAGCACCAAATTTTCCTTTGTGCAGTTCCAAAAGCCAAATAAATTCACTACTTTTATCAGTCAGAGCTGCCACCTGAAATAAGGAACCGGTAATCACAGTCAACAACACTGGCAATATCATAATTGGGGCAAACCAAGCATGCAATTGACGTAAACGGAATCTATTAATAGCCATAGTAATTATCAATTTTCAGGGCACTTTAAGTACAAATATCTGGGTTGTAGGGATCAGGCAAGAGGCAAGAGGCAATAGGCAATAGGCAATAGGCAATAGGCAAGAGGCAATAGGTAAAAATAATGTAATGTGTAGATCATAGCTATGATCTACGCTATATTAGAGTCTTATAAGAGTAATATAAATTCTATAGGGTACCTAAATGAATTGTGATAATTTTTGATTCCCTATTCCCTACTCCCTACTCCCTATTCCCTTTTCTATAGTAATAGTATTAGAATAATGGTTGCCAAGTTTTGCCGCTATCTTGGGATTGTAATATACCATTCTGATCATTAGCAGCGTATAAAAATTCGGGATTAGACGGGGCGATCGCCATATACAAAAATAAGTCTCCTGTTTCTGAGCTTATGGCTTCCCAAGTCCTACCCCCATCGGTACTTTTAAAGAATCCTCCGGAGTCTTCTGAAAGGATGTGAAATCCATAAATTACTGTCTTTTCTGCTTCGGATTTCAGAGCAAGACTAGCAACCAGGGACTCTTGAGAATTGGGGACTAAAATCCAGCTTTTACCACCATCCCTAGTCTCAAATAATCCCAGAGTTGTAGCGGCAAACACGTGCTCAGGATTGCGCGGGTCAACTACTAAGTTATGGGGAATATCCTCCAGTCCCTGAGCTGGTAATTGATTCCAGGTTTTGCCACCATCTTTTGAACCCAACAAGCCTTGTTTTCCTGAAACCGCCCATCCATAAATTACCTTGGGGTTAGCTGGTGCGATCGCTAACGTCAGAAAATCTACCCCGAGCAGGGATTTGAGCTGCCATTGTTGCCCTTTATTGTAGCTAGTCAGAAAACCGAGCTTGCCTCCTGATGGTGGATGTAAGCTAGCATAAAAGCGTGCGCTATCCTTGGGATGAGCCACAAAGCTGGTGAAATTAGAACGAGTTTTGCCAACTTGCAGCCATTTCCCTGCTTCAGAACGCTGCAATAACCCATGATGGGTGGCTACGTAGAGGATTTCCGGATTCTCTGGACTAACAGCCATAGCGTGAATATTAGTCTTCTGCCACCACTTCTCAGGAGCATCACTAAGAATAATGTTGTTATTAGTGACATCATTGGTCACTCCTGTTATGGTTGACTGAGTGATATTGGTTTTAATTGTGGTAGGTTGACAACCCATCACCGTAATAGCAACAATACTGTAAATAAACCAATTTTTAACCATATCCTTTATCTCTACATTCATCTATACATCAATTGCTTGATTGAAACCAGCACAAGTGGCTTAACTACCAGTAATCCTAAGATGAGTTCTCCAAATCCCAGGGGTGGACTGGTAATTTCAGATCTCCTAGTTAACGTTTTACTATTCACTGTTGCTGGTTCCGAAACTGTAGCGGTTGGCACATGAAGAGTTATTGGTACTGATACCGATTCTAGATCAAGCTGGTTTGATGGTGATGTTGTAGTTGCTGGTTCTGGGGTTTGTTGAGCTATGGTTGTTGATTATATTTTATTATTCCACTTTTGGTGAATATCTGGTGGCAGGGTTGGGTTGTTGCGATCGCATTCTCGATTAGTTGTTTGTGATCGGGGTGCCAACAGCTTAATTGAAAGGGATCTGGTCATAATCCCTGACTGAACCAGGATAATCAAAGTGAGATAATACAGTTAGTGCCTCAGGAACAGTGACATCAAGACAGCCCTAGATCTAGCACAAAAGTTATAGGAGATGGTCATGAGCAACATCAAAACCCGTCCCTGGGATGTGGCAGAACATCTGGAGACCAAAGAAGATATGGCTGCCTATCTCGAAGCTGCTCTTGAAGATGGCGATACTGCCTTGGTTGTGGCGGCTCTAGGAGATATTGCTCGTGCCAAAGGAATGACACAAATTGCTAGTGAAACGGGTCTAGGACAAGAGAGTCTTGATCAGGCGTTGTTGATGGAAGGTAATCTAGAGTTAGCCACTTTTCTGAAGGTAATACAGGCACTTGGTCTACGGTTGCGGGCTACTCCGATATGAAGTACTGGGTAGCTCGATCATTGTGATCTCGTAGTGGACTGATTACTTTTTTGCTATTTACTTATAAGTTGGTCAGCCCCCCACATGGTTTTTGACGGGGGGCTGAATCTATTTAGAATACTATAGAGTTTCTCATATTAATAAGGTACACAAAGCTATTTTTTCAATTTTTCGTGTTACCTAAAATCTCAAACTTATGTACTTGAGCTATTTAAGAAATGCTATAAATCCTTTAGTAGTTACTCGCTTTACCTTAAAAACTCCTCCTAACAATCCTGCTGCCAAAATACCCACAATAGAACCAGGCTCAGGAACAGAAGTGGGTTCAGCAATGGATGCGAAAACGTCACTAGCATTGTATGGGAGATTATCAAAACTAGGATCGAGAGAGACTAAAACATTTGGACTAAGATCTTGAATCGCTTTGGTCTGTCCTTGTGTTGCGCCTGGATCTGACTGTGTATCAACTTCAATATGCAAAGGTGTTTCAGAGGAGAAATTGGGTTCACTTAGATTTAATGCAGCAACTAAATCCCAAACGGGATTAGGGTCATTATCACTTTGGATAACAGTTAGGGCAAAGTCTAAAAACTCCGCAGCAATTAAGCTCTCAGGTGTTCCAGTTTCTATCCATGCCGCTTGATCTTCACGACTAAACTCGATTTGGTTTGTTGCATCGAGGGGAGTTAATTCAATGTTCAAGCCATTGTTTCCCGCCTCAAACACTTCTTGAGCAGCTACTGGGTCAATCCAGATGTTAAATTCAGCCACTGTATTGGTTGAAAAAGGCGGATCAGGTAGCACAGGTAGATTTCCAGGCACAAACACTGCACCACCCATGATTTGGACAACAGAGATATTGTCAACAATAGTGGGGTCGAGGCGAAGTGCTTCTGCAATATTAGTGAGTGGACCCGTTGCCAGGATAGCCACAGGAGAAGGAGATTCCTTAACGGTTTCTACAATTAATTCCGCTGCATTCCGTCTTTCAACAGATGGAGCACTATCGGGCAAAGTTACAAAGGGTGACCAAAAGCTATCCGAACCATCTCGAATGAATGAAGGAAACTCGTTGTTTCCTGCGAGTGGATCAGGTCTGCCAATTCCCACAGGGATGCCTGTGATATTGAGTCGCCCTAGCATCCCCTCGACATTATCGACAAAGATGTTGGGGCGAGCAATCCCTTGGGAAAGGGTGAGTGCTTTAACCTCAAATTGAGGATTACCTAGCATGTAAGCCCAGGCAGTCATTCCATCCTGGCTACCATCATCATCAAGAATAACGGCAGTTTTTTGTGTCACCGAGGCAGCACAAGCGGCCTGGTTAGGAAGAGTTAGATTAAGGGCGACCGCTCCTGATAAAGCAGTTGTCACTGCTGCAAAGCTAATAAAACAGGGATTGCTTTTCATGTGCTTATCTTATGGTAAATGATTCTCAACCAGGAGTCTATGAGAAATCTATCCATTTCATGGAATAACTCCTGCTAACAATAACAGTAAAGATGCGCCCAAAACATCTTACCATTAGAAGATATCCCCATAAGTTAAACCTTTCTTAGTCAGGACTTGCGCTACAAATCTATCTGTAGGGTTTCCCTAAAGACCCTACTACTGAGACTTGATCTTAGGGTTTCCTCGATTAGTGGGTCAGCCAAGAGATAATAAGTCTTGACCCTGCAGCTTGCTTATTTCCATGGAAAGCACTACTCAAGATATGCGATCGCTTCCATTGCCCCCTGGTAACGTCTGTTTACCCATTATTGGTGAGACCATCAGCTTTTTAACGGATCGAAATTTCCACAAAAAGCGGTTAGACAAGTATGGGCGCATCTACAAAACCAATATTTTTGGTAGTCCTACGGTGACGATGACTACTGCAGAAGCGAATCAATTTCTGTTTACTAATGAAAATAAGTATGTTGCTGCTACCTGGCCCAAAAGCACAGAAACCTTACTTGGAGTAGCCTCACTGGCTAACCAAACTGGGGAATTCCACCAAAAGCGCCGCAAGTTAATGTCCCAGGCGTTTCAACCGAGAGCATTAGCTAGTTATATTCCCACCATGGCCAACATTACTAGCAACTATCTCCAGAAATGGGGACAGATGGGAAGCTTAACCTGGTATCCTGAACTGCGGGACTATACCTTTGATATCGCTAGTACCTTGCTGATGGGAACTGATGTAGGTTCCCAAACCGCTCTGGATCAAGTATTTAAGAACTTTTGTGAGGGATTGTTCACTATCCCGATATCTCTACCTTGGACAAGGTTTGGTAAAGCAATGCATGCTCGTCAAGGATTGCTGACCCATATCGAAACCATTGTCCGACAGCGACAGCAACAGAAAAATCCGGGAGAGGACGCCTTAGGACTATTGTTACAAGCCGAGGATGACGAGGGGAATTCCTTAAGTTTAGATGACATCCAAGACCAAGTAATTCTGTTGTTGTTTGCAGGTCACGAAACCTTAACCTCTGCGATCGCATCTTTTTGTCTGTTGACAGCGCAGCATCCAGATGTTCTTGCCCATCTCCGTGCTGAACAACAGCAGTTTTCTGGTTCAGAACCCCTAACCATGGAACATCTCAAGCAGATGACCTATCTAGAGCAAGTGCTCAAAGAAGTGCTGCGCATACTTCCTCCGGTTAGTGGTCTTTTTCGGAAGGTTATTCAGTCTTTTGAATTTAACGGTTACTTGATTCCTCAAGGTTGGAATATACTGTGCCAAATTACCGAAACCCATAAAGATGAGGAAATTTATCAATATCATCAACGCTTTGATCCAGATCGCTTTGGTCCAGATAGGACAGAAGATAAACAAAAAATATTTGGATATATCCCCTTTGGTGGCGGTTTACGGGAATGTTTAGGCAGGGAGTTTGCCAAATTAGAAATGAGAATTTTTGCGGCTCAATTGCTCCGGTATTATGACTGGAAACTAGTGCCAGATCAAGATTTAGAAATGGTGGTGATTCCAACTCCCCATCCCCGAGATGGACTTAAGGTTAAGTTTAGCCGTAGAGTAGGCTCTTAAGTAAATAAGCTAGTGGAGGAAAAGGAAAAGTAATAGAATTTACGGAAGTTTTCCTGAGCAAGCTCTATATCTATAACGCTTTGTAGGATAGGCGAAGAAACTAAGAGTGTAGTGAGTCTCTTAGTTTCTATACCTTACCTTTGCACTAGCTATTTGTTTGAGCTTAAATACTATCAAACAATGTTCACAACTCACTTGACCTTGTAATAAGCAACCACAACCCTTTTTTTCGGTCAATTTAAGCTAAACTTCAAAGGTAAACTTCCGGATAACTAATCGATGCTAAAATTCTACTACAATACCCTCTCGCCGAATGTTCGTCGTGTCTGGCTCACGTTACTAGAAAAAAACCTTCCCTTTGAAACAGTATTAATTAAATTAGATGGCGATCAATTTGAACCAGAGTTTTTAAAAATTAACCCCTTTCATCACATTCCCGTTCTGGAAGATAACGGCTTGCGGTTAGTAGAATCATTGGCAATTATGGACTACTTGGAAGCCAAATATCCCACACCTGCGCTGCTGCCAAGTTCACCAGAGGCATTAGCAAAGGTACGCATGGTACAATTGTTGACTGCTAATGAGCTATTTTCCCCAGTAGTTCAACTAATCTGTCAAAAGGAAGATTCACCACAATTTAACGTAGCCAAGCGGAAGCTAGATAGAGTACTCAAATTTTTATCAGACTTGCTAGGAAACAGCCCTTACTTTGCTTCGGACCAGTTAACCTTAGGAGATATCGTTGCTGGAGCAGCAATATCGTTATTGCCGAAGTTAGAGATTAATCTTACTGATTATCCTAACATGGATCAGTGGTTTAAAAGATTGATGCAACGGGAACCATGGCAGAAAACAGACATGAGTGCAGAGGATTTTGAAGAATTCAAGCGGCGAATAAAAGTTCTGGTAAAACTGCGTGCTCGTGAACTGATTGGAGGAAATAAAACAAAGTAAACTGAGCTTGCGATAGGGTATAGCGCTATCGGCAAGGCAAGAGGCAAGAGGCAAGAGGCAAAAGTTTTTCTAGTCAACTTTTGCTGCTTTTCTCAATGTCAAATACCTTAATGTGTAGTGCTATACCTCAATGAATTGTAATAATTTTTGATGCCATATTCCCTGTTCCCTGTTCCCTGTTCCCTCACTAAGCACTAAATCTCATCCCCTTGACACTCCACTAAACTAGAGAGTTTATCCTTTAACCATAGGGTGAGGATAAATAATGAAACAACAAAGCTTTCGTTTACAAGGAATGAGCTGCGCTGGTTGCGCCAGACGCATTGAAACCCTGATTCAAAGGGTTCCAGATGTAGTAGAGTGCAGGGTCAATTTTGGTACAGAAGAAGCTAGTATTACCTACAATACCGAGGAAACTAACCCCCACAAAACTAACCAGCAACTAACCAAACTGATTCAACAGACAGTGAGTGATGCTGGCTACCAAGCTTTCCCGATCGAGGATATCAGTGATCAGCCTGATGATATCGAATGGCAACGTCAAGGGGAAACCCTTGACCTAAAACGAAAATTCATTGTCGGTGCTGTGCTTAGTACTTTGTTAGTGATTGGTTCACTACCGATGATGACAGGATTATCTATCCCCTGGATTCCATCTTGGTTACATCACCCTTGGCTACAGCTGGTATTAACCACACCGGTTCTGTTTTGGTGTGGACAGTCTTTTTTGATTGGAGCATGGAAAGCCTGGAAACACAAAACAGCAGATATGAATACCCTAGTCACCCTTGGGACTAGTGCTGCTTATCTCTATTCTCTGTTTCCCACGGTGTTGCCCCCGGTTGTTTTGAAATCTTTCCTACCCCAAGGGGTAACTCTTCCTGTGTACTATGAAACCACTGCTGTAGTGATTACCCTTATTTTGCTAGGGCGATTGCTGGAACACCGGGCTAAAGGACAGACATCTCAAGCAATTCGTAAGTTGATGGGATTACAAGCTAAAACCGCTCGTGTGATTCGCCATGGTCAACCCCAGGATATTCCCTTGGCTCAGGTGCAAGTTGGGGATGTGGTATTAGTGCGTCCAGGAGAAACTATTCCGGTAGACGGCATAGTTATGGAAGGAGCTTCTAGTGTGGATGAAGCAATGGTTACAGGAGAAAGTGTTGCGGTCAAGAAACAGCCGGGGGATGAAGTGATTGGAGCAACGATTAATAAAACCGGTAGCTTCCAGTTCCAGGCGACTCGGGTAGGGAAAGATACCGTACTGGCACAGATTGTTAAGTTAGTACACCAGGCTCAAGGGTCTAAAGCACCCATTGAAACCTTAGCGGATCAGGTGACAGGTTGGTTTGTGCCCGTAGTGATTGCGATCGCAATGGTCACTTTTGGGGTTTGGTGGATGACCACGGGAAATCCTACCCTAGCCATGATTAATATGGTGGCGGTGTTAGTGATTGCTTGTCCCTGTGCTTTAGGTCTAGCTACTCCAACCGCAGTGATGGTAGGAACCGGTAAAGGCGCAGAAAACGGGATTTTAATTAAGAATGCCGAGAGTCTGGAATTGATTCATCAACTGCAAACTATCGTGCTAGATAAAACCGGAACCCTAACGGAAGGGAAACCGATGGTAACCGATTTTATTACAGTTGGAAGCATCTATGACTCCTCATCAGAACTGGGCAGCTTTACCGGCAGCAATGAAATCAACTTGCTGCAACTAGCGGCAATAGTGGAAAGTCATTCCGAACATCCCTTAGCTGAAGCAGTGGTGCGCTATGCCCAATCTCAGGGAATAGGATTGCAGTTACCAACACCAGAGAATTTTACCGCTGTTGCTGGCAGTGGGGTACAGGCAATTGTTGATCACGATCATCCCCTATTCTCTTCCGAACCAGCAGGGGGTGGACTCAAGGGTAAGAGATTAGTACAAATTGGGACAAAACGATGGATGGAAGAATTAGGGATTGAAACAGATGTGACAGTGCAACCGGATCGGTCTTTAGCAGACTATCAGGGGGATTGGGAGGCGAGCCGTAAGACGGTGGTTTGGATCGCAGTTGATGGTAAAGTTGAAGGCATTTTGGGCATTGCGGATGCCCTAAAACCTGCTTCAGCTGAGGTGGTGAAAGCCTTGAAGCGGTTAGGGTTAGAGGTAGTAATGCTAACGGGAGATAATCAACAAACCTCGTATGCGATCGCATACGAGGTTGGCATCCATCGGGTATTTGCTCAAGTCCGACCTGATCAAAAAGCTAACATTATCTCTACTATCCAAAAAGAAGGCAAAACTGTAGCAATGGTAGGGGATGGGATTAATGATGCCCCAGCTCTGGCTCAAGCAGACGTAGGAATTGCCATTGGTACAGGTACTGATGTTGCGATCGCAGCCTCTGACCTTACCCTAATCTCGGGAGATTTACAAGGTATCATTACAGCCATTCAACTAAGTCGTGCTACCTTCCGCACTATTCGCACTAACCTCTTTTTTGCCTTTATCTACAATGTATTAGGAATTCCGATTGCCGCTGGTGTGTTATTCCCGATCTTTGGCTGGTTACTCAATCCCATTATTGCTGGTGCAGCGATGGCATTTAGTTCAGTATCTGTGGTAACTAATGCATTGCGCTTACGGAATTTTCAACCTATTTCTGGGTTATGAAACAATAGAAATAATCTAACCAGTTGTTTCTGTGAGCTACTGTCTCAATCCCAACTGCCCTAAGCCTTATAATCCTGATGGCAACAAGTTTTGCCAAACTTGCGGCACTAAACTCTTGTTAGGACAGCAATACCGAGCTCTTAAGCTGATTGCAGCAGGAGGCTTTGGCAGAACCCTTTTGGCCATCGACGAGGGAAAAGCCTCTAAATCCTACTGTGTGATTAAGCAATTTTACCCCCAAGGTAACAATCAAGGTAACAATCAAGCTAACAATCAAGCTAACAATCAAGCTAACAATCATCCTACCAAAGCTGCTCGATTATTTCACCAGGAAGCCTTGCGCTTGGAACAGTTGGGCAAACACCCCCAGATTCCTGAACTCTTCGCCCATTTTCAACAAGATCATCACTGGTACATAGTTCAGGAATTTATCCATGGGGAAAATTTAGCTCAAGAGTTAGCAGCAACTGAACCATTCCGAGAAGGTCAGATTCGTAGACTCCTGAGTCAGTTGTTACCAGTGCTGCACTTTATCCACCAAGGTAAGGTAATTCATCGGGATATTAAGCCAGAGAATATCATTCGTCGTCGTATCCTCCGCCCCAGTGCTGGCTTTGGAGTTATCACTCCCCCAGACCTGGTATTGGTAGATTTTGGTGCAGCCAAGTATGCCACAGCCACTACCTTAGCCAAAACTGGCACAACTATTGGTAGTGCTGGTTATGCGGCTCCGGAACAAATCTTTGGTAAAGCAGTATTTGCCAGTGACATCTATAGTTTAGGAGTCACCTGCATTCATTTGTTGACCCAAACTCAGCCATTTAATTTATACGATCCGATGGAAAATGGCTTTGTCTGGCGGGATTTTTTGGTTCATAATCCTGTCAGTAGACAATTGAGTCGGATTCTCGACACCATGATTCAGAGTTCCATCAAGCTCAGGTATCAATCCGCGATCGCAGTGATGGACGATTTAGGAATCACCCAAGAAACCAAAGCTGGTCTTACCTGGGAGCCATTCCACCGTAATCAACTAACTCCCCAATCCACTGGTAGAACTGGAAAAACTGGTAAAAGTAATCTAAAAACTAACTCTAGGCCACCAAGAGGTAATCCCAGGATTATCGTTTTTGCAGCAACCACTCTCAAAGGTCATTCCGATCAAATTTATTCTGTAGCCTTTAGCCCTGATGGACGTACCCTAGCCAGTGGGTGTAAGGACAAAACTATCAAGTTATGGGAGTTGAACACAGCTTGGGAAATCCTGACCTTTGGAGGTTGGTTTTCTAAGCATTCCGCTGAAGTACGTGCTGTAGCATTTAGTCCTAAAGGCAGAAGTCTTGCCAGTGGTAGCGCTGACCACACCATCAAACTCTGGAATGTGCGTAATGGTAAGGAGATTTTCACCTTCACAGGGCATTCCGGTGACGTTAATTCCATTGCCTTTCACCCCCAAGGATACCACCTTGCCAGTGGCAGTAGCGATGGTACCATTAAGCTTTGGGATGTTCGTACCCTTACGCAGCTCACTACTCTGACCGGAGATTCATCATGGATTCATTCAGTAGCCTTTAGGCCAGATGGAAAAATCCTTGCTAGTGGTAGTGCTGACGCTACCATCAAGCTGTGGGATGCCTTAAGTGGTCAGGAAATTCACACCTTTGAAGGGCATTCAGACCAGGTGAATGCGATCGCATTCACTCCCGATGGACATACCCTAGCCAGTGCTAGTGCTGACGGTACTATCAAGCTTTGGGATATTAGCACTGCCCAGGAAATTACCACCCTCAACGGACATAATGCTTGGGTTTATGCGATCGCATTTGACCGTCGTGGCAAAATCCTCGCTAGTGGTAGTGCAGATACTACTATAAAGCTATGGGATGTTGATACAACTCAAGAAATTGGCACTCTCAACGGTCATTCAGACACCATTCATGCTCTTGCTTTTGGTCCGAATAACAGAACTCTTGCCAGTGGTAGTTTTGACAACACCATCAAGATTTGGCGCTAATTACCTAGCTTGCTTCAGGTAAAAGGCAAAAGGCAATCGGATGATTAATAAATAATAATTATACATTATACTTACGGGAAACAGAATAACAAAAGTAAATTTTCAATACCGATGCAACTAATATCTGAACCCAAATATTCTTCTCCAGAAGACTATTTAAAACTAGAAGAAACAGCAGAATACAAGAGTGAATATCGCGATGGAAAAATTATACCAATGACTGGTGGCACTACCAATCATAATCAAATTGCCCTTAATATTGCGACCCTTTTCAAACTCGGATTAAAGGGAAAACAATACAAAGTTTACATTGGTGATGTGCGTTTGTGGATACCTCGTTACCGTCAGTATACCTATCCAGATGTTATGGTGATTCAGGGTGAACCGGTTTACACAGGTAAGGGTACAACTACAGTAACGAACCCAATGTTAATTATCGAAGTTTTATCAAACTCTACTAAAAACTATGACCAAGGTGATAAGTTTTTATACTATCGTTCCATCTCAGAGTTCAAAGAATATATTATAATCGAACAAAGTGAGTATCGTCTACTACAATATAATAAAACTGCTACCAATCAATGGCAGTTCACTGAGTATGAATCAGAAAATTCCGTTATTTCTATAACTTCCTTAGATTTAAGCGTTTCTTTTCAAGATATTTACGAGGGGGTAAATTTTAAACTTACTCAAGATTGATTTTTTGATTCATTATTAAACTTGCTACCTTCTGTACTATTTAAATATTCAAGCTACCCTAAACCAAACAACCTTCAACCTTGGCCAAAAGGCCACGCTACGCGAACAACCAAACAACCTTGGCCAAAAGGCCACGCTACGCGAACAACCAAACAACCTTCAACTGTCAACCTTGATAATGACTAGTAATTTTTTTAGCACAAAAGAAAAGTTCTTTGATCTGTGGGCACCAAACTACGACATCCTGTTCACCACAGTATTTTATCAGGCACTCCATAAACGGCTGTTAGAGTTTGTAGAATTTACAAATCAGCCCAATGTATTAGACCTTGGCTGTGGTACAGGTCGTTTACTGAATCGTTTTGCTCAAGAATTTCCCAATCTTCGAGGTACTGGGGTAGATTTATCTACTAAAATGCTCGCTCAAGCCCGAGAAAAAAACCAGCATCGGCAGCGAATAATCTATAGAAAAGGCAATGCTGAATCTCTCCCCTTTGCTGACAGGGAATTTGAAGCAGTCTTTAATACCATCAGCTTTTTACACTACCTCAATCCTCAACAAGTTTTCTCAGAAGTTAGCCGGGTTTTGCGCCCCAAAGGACATTATTACCTAGTAGACTATACTGTTAGAAAGCGAAAAAAGTCTTTACCAATTTCCCCTAACCAGATTCGTTTCTATAGCCGACAGCAACGGGAAGAATTTGGCCAGGTAGCCGGTTTGTCATGCTTAGGACATCACCATCTACTCGGACCCGTTGTGCTAAGTATCTTTGGTAAAGATTAATAAGTATTATCTATCTCGACACCTGCCACACCTGCTACACCTCCTTCTCTTTCCCGATTCCCTACTCCCAATTCCCGATTCCCGATTCCCTACTGCCTAACCGCAGCGCTATGATTACTGAATCACCTCATAGCACTCTGCTACAGATGCCCGTTTTTCCATAGCAGCTACCAGTGCTTCATAAGATGCCCAGTGTTCACTAATCATACTAATCGCTTGACGCTCAGCCCATCTTGCTTTCACTGAGCAATCACTAGCAGAAAAACCTAAGCCTTCCAAAGCCTCTCGGAGTTTTTCGCGGTCTTCTGCTCCGCCCTCAACAGTCTCATAGACTATATTTTCCGCAGCAATGCCTGCCATCCAAACTGTGCAAAATCGATCTAAGGTTAATCGCATTTCCCGAATATTAGAAACCTGAGCGGATAGTGCCTCAGTATCAAAGGTCACACCACCATTACCAAGTTGTCCCTGCTGGAAAGCTTCCCAAGCACTTAAGGTGTAACCAGTAATTGGAATATCAAATAAATAAGCCACCAGAAAATGACCCGCTTCATGGCGAATTATGCGATCGCGATGTTCAGCATTGATACTAGCCAATAATACATCTAACAGCAGCGTTAATCCTTTTCCTTGGAAGCTGAAGCCATCTAGGGTAAGAAGACTCAAAACACCAAAAGTAGTTACCGCAGGAATTGCCGGAGAAATATTTAAAAGTGGTCCTAGCAAAACCGAAAGGGTCATGCCAAAAATACCAATAGCAATTAAATTCAGCGCAATTTTTTGCATTTTTCTTGTTTAATCTTTAGTTAATTTTTATTTATTTTTTAGTTATATCATGTTTGTTTTAACACTTATAAATGTTACGTAATCGGGAATCGGGAATAGGAAACAACGAATGAGTAGGGATATTACCTACAATAAATCAGCTATGTTATTGAATAAATGATTCTCAAATTCTTATTTTAACATGATACAGCGTCTTTAGCTCCCGTGAGGTACAGATTCAGGAATAAAACCCCTATATTATAAGACTATAGCGTACCTCATCAGCTATGGAAAAGCTGTGTTAATTGTTAATTACTAAATGCCATTTTTACTGTGCATCTATCCAAGTATCCAAGCCTTTAACTTCGCTAACCTTCAACCCGCTAACCTTCAACCCGCTAACCTAGGCTAAACCGAATCTCCTTGGGCGAATAACCAGAAAACATTCATACTTGATCTTCAAACTTTGGTGTTTCCGATGGAGGAGAAGGAGCAGGAGTAGGTTTCTTACCTTTGTAGAACGTTTCCAAGCTCTTGGTATCTCCCACAAACCTCCAGTGCCAAGGTTCATAACTAATTCCTTGGGGATTGTCTCTAGGAAAAGACAACTCAAAGCTGTAGAAAGCCGCATTCTTTTCCAACCACTTAAAGGCTGCCGTATTCTCAAACTCAGGACTCAGGTTGGTAGCTGGTGTCATGGCATCCCCAATATCAATCGCATAACCAGTGTGATGCTCACTATAGCCAGGAGGAGCACTTACCTCAGCCCGTTTACTAGCCACCTGTCCTCGCTGTTCCTTTACTTGAAAAAACAGGTACTTTTGCTGGTCCACCGAACGGAAACCCGAAATTGGCACTAGGGTTACCCCCTGTCTTCTTGCTGCGGCTGCCATTGCTTTGTATTTCCGAGCTGCTGCAGCCTCCAGTTTGATCCGCCCATCACGGGTAATTGGTTCCAGTTGTGAGCTTAACACTTCAGAGTAGGGTAAGTGTCCCAGAATGTTATCACCATCATTCCCCGTCCTGTTTAGACTCGCTTGTGGACTCTGTGAACTAGATTCTGTCTCACTTTGAGTCGATGTTGCTTCACCCGAATTGGACTGAGCTTCAGGAGTTGGTTCCATTGGAATCAGGCTAAAGGCGATTCCTCCTATTGCCAACAGTCCAATAATTAGTAAGGTAACCTGCCAACGAGACCGGGGTTTGATATCTTGTCTATCCCTTACTGCCTCGGGAATATCATCTACTACTACCTCTGTTACCTCAGAAAGGTTTGGTGGTTCGCCCGGGAGACCTGGGTTATTCAATAGTCCACTCCTGCACTGACATCCAAATTATTACATTTATTTATTACATACTTATCGTTACTCAACATCCGATGCAGTGTCAGGGAAGCAACTGGATTACTTGACCAATCGTTCCAGAATTGTTATAGTAAAGATACGAGTTAAGCAACGGTGATGGCAAGGCACAAAACCTTTGACCCAGAAGATGTCCTAGAAAAAGCCATGGAAACCTTTTGGCTTTATGGCTATGAAGGAACCTCAATGCAGGACTTGGTCAAAACCATGGGGATTAACCGAGGCAGTCTATACGACACCTTTGGTGACAAACATTCCCTATTCCTCGCTGCGATCGCTCATTACAATGATACCTGTGTTAAAAATGCGATCGCATCCCTACAAGCCCCCACAGCCTCAAAGCAAGCCATTATCGACTTTTTCTACAACCTCATCGAAGGGGCTGTAGACGATAAAGACCATCGAGGCTGCTTGCTCACCAACACCGCTGTTGAACTGTGTCCCCACGATCCACAGACCTTATCCCGGATTGCTGCTAATCTGCGCTCAGTGGAAAACGCCTTTAAAAAAGCCTTATCCACAGCAGCCAAGCAAGGGGAAATCACAACCAATCATGACCTTCAGGCATTAGCCCAATATTTCACCAGTAGTATACAAGGGTTGCGGGTTATCTCCAAAGTTAACCCAGACCCAGAAACCCTAAGAGCTATTGTCAAGGTCATACTTTCCATTCTCGATTGAGACAGAGTAATTGACAGAGTAATTTTTTTTGCTCTTAATTGGAACGATTGTTCAAGTATAATATAACCAGGAGGAAATCATGACCTTAACCGAAGACTTGATTAACCTAAATACCCAGCTTAGCGCTCTTCTACCAGAAGAAGCCAAAGCCATCATGGCAAAAGCAGGGGAAGACCTCGCTAATTCTGGCATTGTAGACAATAGCCTCAATGTTGGCGACAAAGCCCCTAACTTTACCCTGCCTAATGCCGTCGGTAAACTGGTAGAATTGCAAAACCTACTAGCCACCGGAGCCGTAGTCATTTCCTTCTACCGGGGTCAGTGGTGTCCTTACTGCAACCTAGAATTACGAGCATTGCAGCAATTCTTACCAGAAATTCAAAATAATGGTGCAACCCTAGTCGCTATTTCCCCTCAAACTCCCGATAATTCTCTATCCACTACAGAAAAAAACCACCTAACCTTTGAAGTACTCAGCGATGTTGGCAATCTTATTGCCAAAGAGTTTGGTCTAGTCTTCACCGTAACAGAAGAGCTCCGACCAGTTTACCAAAGCTTTGGCATTGATTTACCTGCCCACAACGGCGATAAAACCTTTGAATTACCCATTGCCGCCACCTATGTGATTAATTCCGATGGAACCATCACCCATGCCTTCGTTGACCTAGATTACACCAAGCGACTTGACCCAGAAGAGATTGTCAGCGCATTACAAACCCTGGCTGTAGCCGTATAAGTAGCTCAATCAAAATCGTAAGCATTAGCTGACAGCTGAATGCTTACGACACAGCAGCAATGCTTGATATCCAACTACTTACTACGAGGCTATCTTCATCCAGGAAATCAATAATGCTGAATTCATCAAGATTTCAGTCAACACTCAACAATCATTCATAGTTTAGGAGAAATTGAACTATGTCAGAAAGTGCGAAATATATTACCCTAAATTACGATAACTTTGAAACCGAAGTCCTCAACAGCACCATTCCAGTCATAGTAGATTTTTGGGCACCATGGTGTGGTCCTTGTCGGGTAATGAATCCAATCGTCACTGAATTAGCCACAGAATTTGATGGAGTTGTCAAAGTAGGCAAATTAAATGTTGATGACTACGAGCAACTAGCCAGCAACTATCACATTGAAGCAATTCCTTCCCTATTATTTTTCAACCAAGGTAAAGTAGTTAAAAGGTTTGAAGGTCTTGTGCGTAAACCTACTCTGGTTGAAAAAATTAATGCCCTAACTAATCTCCTTTCTGTTTAAGGAGGTAATCACAATTATTGGGTAAAAGGTAATAGCTAATTACCCATTGCCTTTTACCTTTAGGGAGTCAAAATTTGTGGCAAGCACCTAAGCATGCAGCCTTCAGCTATCAGCTAATGCGCTACTTGAGGTACCATTTGCCGTAGGCAAGGCTAAGGGAAAAGCTTTTGAATCAAATAAGCTATCAGCTGAACGCGTAGCGTGCGCGTAGCGCATATGCTTACCAAGCATTTAAATACAATCAGGGATAAATTCAGAGAAAATAATCATGATTGAGCTATATACCTTTTCCACACCTAACGGACGGAAACCTGCTATCATGCTCGAAGAAGTAGGACTTCCCTACACCATTCACACAATTAACATAGCAAAGGGAGAACAGTTTACTCCCGAATATGTAGCAATCAATCCCAATAGTAAAATTCCTGCTATCCTTGACCAGGATACTGGTATCAAAGTTTTCGAGTCAGGAGCAATTCTAATTTATTTAGCAGAAAAGACAGGCAAGTTGTTGCCAACCGATACAGCAGCAAGAATAGAAGTGATTGAATGGCTGATGTTCCAGATGGCAAGCGTTGGACCAATGTTTGGTCAACTGAGTCACTTCAGACGCTTTGCTACAGAACAGATTCCCTATGCTATTGATCGCTATGAAAAAGAAACCCTACGTCTGTTTGGTGTCTTAGATCAGCAATTAGCAAAACAGGAATTCATTGTTGGAGATTACTCCATTGCCGACATAGCTACCTATCCTTGGGTAGCTGCCTATGACTATTTGGGAGTCACCCTAGATAACCATCCCCACCTCAAACGTTGGGTCGAGACAATGCAGCAGCGACCCGCTGTGGAACGGGGCATGGCAGTTTAAAGGTTTATTGAAAGTTCAAAGTTGAAAGTTCAAAGTTGAAAGTTCAAAGTTGAAAGTTCAAAGTTGAAAGTTCAAAGTTATTAATCCTAGCTGGGCAGTGCCTACCAAACCGATGCCAAGCTGTATCGCTACACTAAACTTGACCGTGGCGAATTAAATTCGCCACGGGTCGCACCGCCAAAATTAAGAGTTGATAAACTTGGCTTAAAAATAAGTAGGTGGGCTTAATTATCTGTAAAATACCGAGGGTGCATCTCGCTTTTTTACAAACATGAGATGCACCCAATAGCAAATACCGATTTAGTTCAACTGGAACTACTGTGACTAGCAAACCAAATACCTATCAGCCCTTTAACCCCAACGAAGTCTTTTCTCTTAACAGCAACCCAGGAGCAGACCACATTATCTACCTCGACTTTGATGGTCACACCACCACAGGTACTGAGTGGAACGATAACTACGAAAATCCTGCAATTATAACCCCTGCCTATGACACGGATGGGGATACTTCAAATTTCTCCACTGCTGAGAGAGAGAGTATTTGGTACATTTGGCAACGGGTGGCAGAAGACTTTATTCCTTTTGATGTTAATGTGACTACTGCCCAACCTGATGATGACCAACTCAAAAAAACCAGCGATAGTGATTCCCAATGGGGCATTCGCGTTGTGATTGGCGGAGATGGTTCCTGGGAGAGCCCAGGTAACCTTGGTGTGGCTTATCCTTCATTCAACTGGGACACTGATACCCCTGCCTTTGTTTTTTCAGAGAATGCGGATGGAGACACTAAGGACGTAGCTGAAACTATTAGCCATGAAGTCGGTCATGCCTTGGGTCTTGAACATGACGGTAAGTTCAAAAACGAGTACTACGAAGGTCATGAGAATGGCAGTTTCGACACAGGGTGGACTCCTATTATGGGAAACGGCATTAACAATCTAACTCAATGGAGCAAAGGTGACTATACCGGTGCCACCAACAAAGAAGATGACCTAGAAATAATCACTTCGCAAAATGGTTTTGGCTATCGCGAGGATGATTATAGCAACAGTCCCATTGGTGCAGCAGCGCTATCTTTCAATGATGGTGAGGTAGAAACTTATGGCATTATTGAACAAAATAACGACATTGACTGGTTCACCTTCAATTCAACAACGGGCAACATAGACATATATATTGACCCTTTTGAGCGAGGACCTAATTTAGACATTCTGGCTAACCTATATAATGCATCCGGTCAACTAATTAGCTCTTCTAATCACATCGGTTATCTGTATGCTAGCTTTTATTTTGACCTCGATCCAGGACAGTATTATCTAAGTATTGAGGGTACTGGCCAAGGAGACTTCGATACCGGATATACTGATTACGGCAGTTTAGGACAATACTCTATTACTGGCATAATTGATTAAATCCTTCAATATTTAGCCTTATAAACTTTCCTCAACATCTTCCGTAATCAAAGAGGATGTTGAGGATTTATCGTAATCCATAAGAGTTAATTTATAGCTAATTTATAGTAAATATTTATCGTTCAAATACTTTGAGATATATTGATGTCAGGGAACAGACCTAAAACTAATACTAAATCCGTGAAAGCATTACAGCGCCATGATTATACCTTACTTTACCAATCAGCTCTGACAACTGTGATCATTCAGCGAATTTAATTAGGGTGCGCTTGACCCGTAATTAAATTCGCCACGGGTCGCACCGCCAAAATTAATATCTGATCAACTTGGCTTATAAATATTATAAAACTAGGTGTGGTTTATTACGCTGTAGCTTTAATAAAGCGCCAGTAAAATAAACGTTTTAGAGTAATTTATATTTCTTTTCACAGAGAAAAAAAGTCAGGAGTGAATCATGGGTACTTTCGAGTATTTAGGCACTTTAACCAGTAATTTCATCAGCCGCAATGGGGAGTTTAGGCTCTTAGACCGCACTGATGTGTTTAAGTTTAGGGTCTCAAAAAACGGTCAAATTAACCTAAATTTATACCATATCAGTACCGGTGATCATGCTAACCTCAGACTCTATTGGGACACTAAGAATAATGGCATCTTGGACTTTGGCTACCAAAACGTGGCTAGCTCTTTAGAGGGTGGCAATGCTAAGGATGTGATCAACTACAGTGCTACCAATGGCAATTACTTTGCCCAGGTCAGACCCTACGCTCTTGGTAGCAATGGCATTGTTTCCGATGATTTAGAGTTATCTGAAAGTACTACCACTACTGGAATTACTGCAACTACCAAACCAAATACTTATCAGCCCTTGAGCCCGAACCAAGTCTTTTCCCTCAACAGCAATCCAGACGCAGACCACATTATCTACCTTGACTTTGATGGTCATACTACCACAAATACCCCATGGAACCAGAACTTCGGGAGTTCCATTGTAACCCCTGCCTATGACACAGATGGGAATACTTCAAATTTTTCCACTGTTGAGACAGATACCATTTGGCACATTTGGCAACGGGTGGCAGAAGACTTTAGTCCCTTTAATGTGAATGTGACTACTGCCCAACCTTCCGATGACCAACTCAAAAAAACCAGCGATAGTGATTCCCAATGGGGCATTCGCGTTGTGATTGGAGGAGATGGTTCCTGGTATCAACAAGGTACCGGTGGTTTGGCTTATATGGATTCATTCAACTGGGACACTGATGCCCCCGTCTTTATTTTTTCAGAGAATCGCGCTGGAGGTAGTGAGAAAGCGGTGGCTGAAGCTATTAGCCATGAAGTAGGTCATAGCTTGGGTCTGACACATGACGGTAATTTAACCAACCACTATTACAGTGGTCATGACAATGGCAATGTCGAAACAGGGTGGGCTCCTATTATGGGAGAGGGCAACGATAGAAATCTAACTCAATGGAGCAAAGGTGAGTATACCGGTGCCAGCAACCAAGAAGATGACCTAGACATCATCACTGGGCAAAATGGTTTTGGCTATCGCCAAGACGATTATAGTAACCAGCAAAGCAGTGCAGCAGCGCTATCTTTCAATGGTGGTCAGGTAGAAACTTATGGCATCATTGAACAAAATAACGACATTGACTGGTTCCAGTTCAATTCAACAACGGGCAACATAGCCCTAGATATTAAGCCTTTTGAGCGAGGAGCTAATTTAGACATTCTGGCTAAGCTATATAATGCTTCTGGTCAACTGATTAGCTTATCTAATCCTATCGCTTCTCTCTGGGCTAGCTTTAATCTTGACCTCAATCCAGGGCAATATTATCTAAGCATTGATGGTACGGGTCTTGGAAACTTAGCTACCGGATATAGTGATTACGGCAGCTTAGGACAATACTCTATTACTGGCACGGTTGGTTAGTTAGACTCTGCAATCTCTAGCCTTAGACGCTTTTTTCAACATCTTCCGTAGTCAAAGGGGATGTTGAGAATTTAGATTGGTTAGGACGAAAGTACCCCACCTATTTTAAAAGACTATATAAATACACAAAAGCTCCCGGTTGTATGAAACTATCAATCCGATCACCAATCCGATCCAACTCAGACAACACCGCTTCATTTTTATCCGGCTTGCCAGCATTAGAAAACAAAACCCAGACCCGCTCTTGACCAAGAAGCTGCTGAATATCCTTGAGATCATTTTTCCCTAAAGTATAATCCCCCTCTGAGTATCCATATTTCTGGGCATAGTATCGAAATTGATTTTCACCTTTGTAATAGATATAGATCTTATCTCCCAATTTTTCCTGGGATTTAATATACTCAATTACTGGTTTAATCTCCGCTACCAACTCCGGCTGAATAATCAAATTACTAGCCCGAAATAGGGGAGGGTACAGCAATAACCATAGCACCATCACGCCCACAATACTCACAATTATCTTATTAAAATTATGGGTATAATTATGGTTATAATGCTTAGAGCGCCATTGAAGGATTAAAAAAGCCACCCCTTCAGCAATAATCAGGATAGCCAGAGGGGCGAGAAACAAAACCAAACGTTCCCGAAAGGGATATTTATGTAAATAACTGGCAACTAATGTGATCAGAAACGGAGCAGTTAGCACTAGTAGGATTACCCGATTTCTGTGGTAGAGAACCACACAGCCTAAGATAAACGCAAAAATAGCAATGCCATCAGTAAAGCCAAAAAATCCCAAGGGTCGATAGAAGAATCGTCCGAAAGCATCCAATAACCAAACTAGATCGAATAGAGAATCTGGAAATCGATCGTTCCAAGAACTGATTAGATGATCATTTCCCATGGTGCCGCTGATGGTTAACCCATAAAGTAGGCCAAAACTCCCTAGCCAAGTAGCATAAATCCCGAAGCGGTTGACAAGAATCGTTTTAAACCTATTGACTGGACTAATCAACAGATAAGCCAGTTCAATGCCAGCTAAGACAAAAACAGCAGGATAAGACACCCAAATCGCCATTGCTCCAAGTACACTGATTTTAATAATCTGTCTTTGCCTGAGAACTTGCTGACCAATGGGGATAAGTAATAGACAAAGCAACAGTGTTACCATCACATCACTGGAATACTGCTTCAGCTCCGTGGCATAGTAAACCGTGTACCGCAGACAGGCAAAAAATGCCATCGCAATCGTCCCAGCCATGGGCGAAGCGTAACGATTAGCTAATCGATAGAATGCCCATATAGACACAATACTGGATACAAACGGAAACAGCCTCAGGGCATATTCACTATCTCCAAATAATTGACTAGACAGCTTTTCTAGCCATATAAACCCCGTTGGTGCCGCTTGATTGTAGTCGAGAGGAGCGAGTAACTCTCCATAAGAACGATTGACAATATTTAGTGCCAGCGCCGCCTCATCTCCCCAAAGGGAGCGATTATTCAGGTATTGAATCAGGCGAATCAATGCACCAAATAGGCAAAAAAGGATAGAGATATAGATTAATAAATGATTTAATAAATATTTCCTAGCCTGTGCCGTGGTTTCGGTAGTATTCATAGTCGAGTGTGGAGCCCGGGCACGAGGAGATGGGGAGATGGGGAGATGAGGAGATGGGGAGATGGGGAGATGGGTAATTGGTAGCGAAGCAAGCGTTAACTTTAAACCAACTTTCAACCAACCTTAAACCTTAAACCTTAAACCTTAAACCTGCAACCTCCAACCTGCAGCCTGCAACCAACATCGTTCACCCTTCTTACCATACTCTTAAATGTTCTCATCAAAAAACCCGGTCTTGACCGGGAAAATTGCTGAAAAACCAATCAACTTACCAAAGCTTGGCCTTATTACAAAAAATTGTGGGATGTTTGGAAGCCCCGTCTATGAACGGGCAGGGTGCTTACCCTTGATGACCTTTAGACGGAAAAGAGAAAACACTCCTACACCTTGTACCCTTTTTTGATATCCCAAAAGGTCATCAATTATTAACATTCCCAAACTTGGGTCAGCACATAAACCGTCGATCTAACTATCGGATAATGTTACAGGTGAGGGGGCAAGCCGCATAAACCGGAGTCTGGATCAGATCAGGCTCGCCATGTAGCCAATTTAACCAACTAACTTCCTTAGGATGAACCCCCTTAAAGGTTAAGACTCCTGCACCTATTATCACTGCTAAAACATTTACTGCAATCAAACTCCCTGCTACTAGTAAGACAGCACTAACCGGCAGAATCGATTGTAGAGCGATCGCTAACAGAGAGCCAGCGGTAACCATTAATACAATTAACGGAAAACCGACAACCAGTAAGCAAACTGCCAAGGTAAATGCCCAAATTAAAAAGCTTTTGACCACTGCTAATGAATCAGTTTGTGTAAAGCTCTGACTTGTGGTTAATGCCATGGTGTTTTCTCCAGTAATCATTAAAAAAAAATGAATTGACAGTGTCTGCCTTTACTTGACAGGGTCTGTCCTTGAGTAAATTCTTTGATTTGAAATTTTCTAGGTGAGTTTCAGTATAGGTAAAATTTTGATGAAGATGAACCTTTTGTCAAAAAAGTTTACAGTCAACTCGTCCGACCTATGTATCAAAATTGTTACAATCGTTAAAAGCCGAAAATTCTTGGTTATCTTAAGAGAGACCGATAATCTACCATTAGACAGATGAATCAATTTTTCATCCCTGATATATAGACCGAAGATATCAGCCCAATCAGTTATAGCGTTATAGTTAGAGTGATATAGACCGAATCAGTTATAGAGATAAGTTATAGAGTCCCAAGAACAAGAAAGGGAGCTAGGGTCGGGCATCGGATCAGGATGGGTGAGGGGTTGACTCCAATTTGCTTAACATTTGTTACAATTTGCTTAATATTTGTTATCCGAATTGAGTAGTTTCCTCATATTGAGCATAATTACTTATCATTACGCTTAATTACTCATAAGCTGTTGCGCATTTAAATTGGGTATTATTTCAGTTATAAAAAAACCGTCAAACCCTCTCCCCAGCTCCCCAGCCTGTCTCTTATACACATCT
>WTKN01000198.1:24397-35269 GCA_011524395.1 Moorena sp. SS36440bin_2 | reverse complement strand
TCCCTGCTCCCTGCTCCCTGCTCCCTAAAAACCAGAAATTTGTACCTCACAAGTCTTAGAATTGCTATAAATAGAGCGAGTAATAAAATGAAAGAGTGTCACTATCTCACCTTTAGTTTAAATAACTGCCTTTATGGCGTCAGCACTGTTTACGTAGAAGAGATTTTTTTTCTGCCAGAGTTGACACCGATACCAGAAGCAGATTCTGATATCGTTGGTGTGATTAATCTCCGGGGGGAGATTTTGCCAGTCATGGATCTTAATCTCAGCTTTAATTATCAATCACCAGGCTATCGATTAACAGATAGTGTAGTAGTTTTAAAATCGGAAAAGGTACGAGTAGGCATCATTGTTAATGAAGTCTATGAGGTAAGACATATATCCCCCTCAGAAATTAGCACTGAACTTTATCATGGTCGAGACTGGGCAAGAGTTGAGGAAAAAAAATTTATCGCTGGTATTGCCACGAGTGGAGAAGATATTTTAATCCTGAGTAATCCAGAGAGTTTACTCCAGTATGTAGAAACACAAAAGCTTGCCTCCGTTGAAGATTACCTGGAAAAACAAATTCAGCATAATAATCACGATGAATCGGCAGTTTTATTAGTCGAAAAGCCTGTATTTTGCCCAAATGCTACTCGGTCAGAACGAGAAGTTTTTCGGAAACGAGCTGCTCAGCTAAGGCAGTCGGAAGACAGTCAAAATGTAAAGGATTTAATTCCCCTAGCAATAATTGTTTTACATGGTGAATTATTTGGCATTGACTTAAAAATGGTGAGGGAGTTTACCCCTATTCGCAAAGTCACTCCTATTCCCTGCTGTCCAGCCCATATCATTGGGAACATGAACCTACGAGGAGAGATTCTTACGTTAGTTGATATTCGCGGAGTATTAAATCTACCGCTGATGGAGAAAATTGATAGTTCTCAAGCAATGGTTGTAAAGCTTGAGGATATCGTTGCTGGTATAACAATGGAAGAGGTATGTGATGTAATTTTCCTGAATCCACAGGAAATAACAGCAGTGCCAACTGGGATCAATTCAGGTCAGTATGAATACCTGAAGGGGGCAGCTCCCTATCAGGAAAAAATAATGAGTATTCTTAATTTGCAACAAATTTTCCTGAATGGTGGGTTAGTTATTAATCATTAGACCTCTTGTAATCGAACATATAGGGTTTATCATACTTATCAGGTAAACTCAACTTAGTTAACCCTACTACTAATATCAAGAGCAACCCCAAAGGTAGGGTACCTCACAAAATTGATAAAATATATAAATAATTACTGGATACTAAGATTTTTTTGAAATTGGTATAGCGGTTTTTATCCTAATGAGGTACGAATATTTCTTTTCTATATCCCCTGAGCGCAAGTTCCCGATTCCCGATTCCCGATTCCCGACTTTTATAAACTTTTGATTATATATTTAGTAATTATTCGTAGCAATTCTTGGGAATCTGGGGGCTTACCTAAAAAATCAGTGGCGCCGACTAGTCTAGCCCGGGCGCGGTCAATAGTGGTATTCTGAGCTGTCAGAATAATAATCGGAGTCTTATGAAAAACTGGGGATTCTCGCAAAAATTTACAGACACTATAGCCATTTGCATTTGGCATATTCAGGTCTAGCAAAATTAAATCAGGTTTGTGTTCAATCAGTTGGGAGAAACCTCGCATCGGTTCTTCAATGCTCAACATTTGATAACCGGCTGGTATCAAGATTGTTTTTAAACTGTGAGCCAACACAGGACTATCATCAATACAGGCGATTAAAGGCTGTTGATTGGCAGATTTGGTCGGCTGAGTTTCTGATGGGGGTGGCGTTGTTATAACTGGTGGCTTGACAGGTGCTTTGACTGGTGGGTTGACAGGGGCTTTGACTGGTGAATTGACAGAGGCTGTGACTGGTGGATTGACAGGGGCTTTGACTGGCGCTTTGGCAGTTGGTAGTTGTAAATCTGGAATCCTTTGGAATTCCACCATACTCTTCTCAACCAAAGGCAGCAAAGAGCGAGTCACCTCTGTCACCGATGTTTTTTGCTCCCAGGCAATATCCCAAATGGTTAAGTTACCATTGAGATACTTGTTCAAACCTGGGAGCAGTTTAGGATCTGTTCCAGGTTTCAAAACTGGTGAGAGATTGGGGCTGAGGTGACCAAAATCAGCAGCAAGCCATTCTTGGTAATTCTGGTTTGCTTGAGCGAGAACAGTTTGGATTTCCCTGGAAGACAAGGCTAAGCCCATGGCAAGATTCGATGTTTTTTCTTGACTCGGTTGCCAGTTGTTTTTTAAGTCTGTGTAGCCACTTAGTTCAAAAAAACATTCTTGGACAATGCTACGAATCATTAACTTTGCTTGGATTAGGCTAAGTTTCTTTTGGTTAATTCCTTGCTCTAGAAGCTGATATTCCCAGGGCTGATAGTCCGACTTCTCGTCGAGTTCAACAACATAGTTAGGACAATGGGACTTTAAGGCTCTGTAAAAGCGCCTCACCGGATGAAAGCCATCGGTGGCATAGAGCAATTGACCATAGACAAGGTAAACTTTCCAAACGACGCTATGGTTGCTTAGAGTTAGCTCTCCAATAGTTCTCTGTTTACCTAATTTTTCTAATTCTTCAATCAGTCTTATTAGTATCATTTTTAATGGTTAACTGTACTGGTTAAGGGATAAATATCACGAGTTACATATCTATAGTTCCCAGCAATTTACCCCAACTAACACCTTTCAATTCAAAAAGGATTAAGAAAGATGAATCATCAGTGATTATCTGTTATTCATCTTTCAGCATTATGTACTTATTTGTAGCTATTGACACCGAATACACCCATGATTTCCTGCCTAAGCACCAAGACAAGAAAGACGTTGCCGCTATACAAACTTTCGTTCCCTGATCAAGGACTGAGTTATGAAGAGGATTTTTAAGCCGGATTTGGTATCACAGCTAACTATAGTGGAGTGACAAGTATGTCAATGTCGCTCCGTTGAAAATAACAAAATTCAGGGTCCGGTGAAAAATGGTCAAGTATGTAGTATACAAAGTTACCGATCAGAAATATGTGGCGGCTGTGAAAGCTGGCGAGACACAATACACAGAAAATTGCACAGAGGCACACCAATTTAACAGCGAGAATACAGCACAAATGATGAGTGAGAATCTGACCTTATTTAATGGTATTACTCATGTCGTGAAACCGATCCAGGAGTAAGGTAATGCGCTACGCCCACGCTGCTTGAGGTGCCCTCAGCTAATGTAATCCAACCCCCCTTATATCAAGTCTGGTTGAATACCCAAAATTCGCGCGGAGTATGGGGAGATGGGGAGATGGGGAGATGGGGAGATAGGGGAGGTTTGTATTACCGGTAATTATCCTAACATGATATTAATCATGACTATATTATAGCTGCCTAAATATAGTTAACTTATTAACCAGCAAAAAACAACAGACCAAACAACAACAGACCAAAAAAACAACAGACATTGTTACTTTAGCAATATTTCCTGGGAATCCTATGAGTGTAGCCTCAACAGATTGGGAAATCAATCAGTTTCCTCGCCTCTTATCCCATCCCCTAAAGAGGAATGGCTTTTCTATTGTGGATTCTCTAATTGTAGGTAACCCGCTATGTTTGCCAAATCTACCAAAAAAATTTTCAGCAAACTTCAGAATCAAATACTGCTCCTGCTGTTCTTAAGTAGTGTTATTCCCCTCTCTGTTGTGGGATGGTATAGTATTTCTTCCTCTACGAATGCCTTATCTAACTTAGCGAAAAGTGAGCTAGAGGAAGAGGTGAATGACCAAGCTAAAAATATCTTGGCATTTTTAAATTCTATTAATGATGATGTTTTGTTCTTGAGCAAAGTTCCCCCGATTCAAGGGATAATCCGAGCTAAAGCTGGTGGTGGAGTAGATAAGCAAGGTAACTCTTCCTACGAAACTTGGGTTAAGCGATTGCAGACCATCTTTGCTGTGATGGTGGAAGCCAAACCTTATTATATGAAGCTGAAGTATTTGGACGAAAAAGGTAATGAAATGGTGCGAGTCGATTCCGACGGTACTAAAATCAGAGTTATCCCCAAATCCCAGCTACAAAATAAAGCAAATAGTTCATTTTTTACTGAGACAATTAAGTTGTCTGCTGGCAGTATCTATGTCTCCCCCGTAGAGCTCCATCGGGAAGGTGGTGTGATTAAACAGCCTTATACACCAGTGATTCGGTACGCTACACCGATTTTTGATTCAGCTGGGGTACGAAGAGGAATTGTGATTGCTAATGTATTTGCCGAGCAATTCATACAATTTATTCGAGATGCAGACTTAGCAGTCAAGGGAGAAGAGGCATTTCTGGTCAATAAAGATGGCTACTACCTCTCTCATCCCAACCCCAAAAAGGAGTGGGGCTTTGAACTCAACACTGATGATAAATTGACAAAAGATTATCCGAAACACATTGCCAAGCAAATTCTCAGAGGTGAACAGGGACTGATTGACCAAGGAACTAATAAGCTGATCAGTTACTATAAAATTGTTCCAAATGCCCAGCAGCAGCAACCCTTATTCATTATCGATCATGTTCCTAAGGGAAAAGTTTTTGCCTCTGTCAACTCCTTTAAAATCCTGGCTAGCCTGATTATTTTCGTTTCTCTAGCGACGGTGCTGCCACTGGCAATGGTTAGGTTACGCCAACTAGTGAATCTAATTAAGCAACTGGTTAATGGCATCTCCACCTCTAGTCAGGAAATGTTTTCTACCCTGGAACAGCAAGAACGCATTGCTGGTCAACAAGCTGCCTCGGTCAATCAAACCACCATCACCATGGATGAGCTGGAAGCGTCTTGCCGACAGTCCGCTGAGCAAGCGGATGCTGCGGCTATTGCTGCACAGCAGGCACTTCAGCTCACCCAGAACGGTACCCAAGCGGTGGGGGAAACCCTCGACGGCATGTCTACCTTAGAAGAAAAGGTGGATGCGATCGCTCAACAGAGTATGCGTCTAAGCCAGCAAACCAATCAAATTGGTGACATCTCCGAACTGGTTTCTGAATTGGCAAACCAAACCAATATGTTGGCACTGAATGCATCAGTAGAAGCGGTGCGTGCGGGAGAGCATGGTAAAGGCTTTGCAGTGGTTGCTGCAGAGATTCGTAAATTAGCAGACCAGAGTAAAAAATCTGCCCAAAAGATTAACGTTTTAGTTTCTCAAATCCAGAACGAGATTAATTCAACGGTGATGGTCACGGATGAAGGAACTAAGACAGTAAAGACCGGAGTGCAAATCGCTCAAAAAACAGCTCAAGCCTTCACTGGGGTAGCAGATGCGGTCAACAATGTGGTGTTAAACAATCAACAAATTTCTCTGAATCTCAAACAGCAAGTTGATGGCATTCAACAAGTCCTCGAAGCAATGAGCACTGTTAACAAGGGGGCAAAAGAAACTGTGATTGGCATCACTCAAAGTAGAGTGGGTACTGAGCAACTTAAGCAAGCTGCTGTAGATCTCAAGCGCATGGTTTAGTAAAGGTAGGGAACAGGGAATAGGGAACAGGGAATAGGGAATAGGGAATAGGGAATAGGGAATAGGGAATATAAAACAGTAATAATATTTAATTAATAATTAAATATTTTGTTATTACTTCCGATATTAAAAAAAATGGTGCAAAGTTCATTGAAATAAAAAGAAGTGAGAGTTTTAATATAGTAAGGAATATCGTGTTTTTTAAAAAAAGTTATTTATTTATGAGTGTTTAATTTAAATTGTTTCTGCTCCCTGTTACCTGTTACCTTTTCAAACAATTCATCGGTAATATTATTTTGTATATTTAAACAAATGAGTAACCATGATAGAAGACGAAGAACTAAGAAATATTTATAAAATTACCAGCGAAGAACGTTTGCAGAAATTGGAAATTGGTTTGCTGCATTTAGAAAAGTACCCACAGGACAACGCTACTTTGGAACAGTTGCTGCGGGAAGCTCACAGCCTCAAAGGAGACTCCAGAATAGCGGGGATAGATAATGTAGAAACCCTTACTCATGGTGTAGAAGACATTCTCGGCAGCATCAAACGTCAACAAATCTTTTTAACCCCACAGGTTAGCGATCGCCTTTATCAAGTCATAGATGCTATGGGTCTGCTGGTATATGAAGCAGTTACTGGTTCTCCAAGTGGTGTTGATACAGCCTTGATGCTTAACTACTTGATGGCAACAGTTTCACAGCCATTGCAGCCATACCAAGAAACTGTTATACAAAATGGCAATGTTTCCCAACCGACACCAACTGTTATAGAAGATGAAGAATTCCGAGATATTTATAAAATTACTAGCGAAGAACGTTTGGAGAAACTGGAAGTTGGTTTACTGCATTTAGAAAAGTACCCACAGGACAACGCTACCTTGAACAAATTGCTGTGGGAAGCCCAAAGCCTCAAAGGAGACTCCAAAATAGCGGGGATAGAGAATGTAGAAACCCTCGCCCATGGTGTGGAAAATATTCTTGACAGCATCAAATCTGAACACAGCGTTTTAACCCCACAGGTTAGCGATCGCATTTATCAAGCCATAGATGCCATGCGCCTCTTAGTATACGAAGCAGTTACTGGTTCTATCAGTGGGGTTGATACCGCCGAGATACTTGAGCACTTGATCACAGCAGTTCCAGATATAGGTCAAGACCATTACTCACCCCCTGATGACTCACCCCCTCAAGTAGCTCAATGTGAAGCAACTGAAGTAACTATTGAGGAGTCGCCACTATTACCGACTGTACCATTGCTTCCTAACAAAACTCCTTTAATAGTAACTCCAGAGGTTTCATCGAATCTTAGTGAACCCTACCGGATTGACACCATTCGGATTCCAACTCCCTGTCTTGATGCCTTAATGACGCAAACCGGGGAACTAACAGTCACAAAAATTGGCATGGCTCATGCTATGGCTGAAATTGAGGAAGTGGCAACCCTATGGGAAGAGTGTAAAGCCTTTCATTGCCAAGGGCAATACCTGGATTCTTCATCCATAGGCACCAATTCCTATGTACAACGCCTAGAACAAAAGATTAACTCTCTAAGAAGAGTAGCTGAAGAAAACACCACCAGACTAGACATCATTGCTGGGGAATTAGAGGAAAAAATTCGCACCCTCCGGCTTCTCCCCCTCTTCACAGTGTTTCAGTTATTTCCCCGTATGGTAAGGGATTTAGCCAGACAACAATCAAAAGAGGTCGAATTAATCATCGAAGGAGGAGAAACCACTGCTGACAAACGCATCCTGGAAGAAATCAAAGACCCCTTGATGCACATAGTTCGCAACGCTATCGACCATGGCATTGAGACTCCCACTGAACGAGAAAGACTTGGCAAGTCTGCTGCGGCCACAATTTGGTTGAGGGGCTACCAAAGAACTAACACCATTGTTATTGAAGTAGTAGATGATGGACGAGGATTAGATATCGAGAAAATTAAGCAAACTGCTGTCCAGCGTGGACTCTGCACAAACGAAGAACTGGAACTAATGACTCCGAGACAGATTCACGCCCTGATCTTAGCTCCTGGCTTTTCAACCCGGACATTTATTACAGAAATTTCTGGCAGAGGTATCGGCTTAGATGTCCTACGCACGAAAGTTGAGCAGCTTAACGGCAATATCGAGATCGAATCAACCCCTGGTCTTGGATGTACCTTTCGCCTCCACCTACGCACAACCCTGTCAACTGCTAATGTACTGCTGGTAGATGTTCAAGGGATTATCCATGGGCTACCGATTGAGTTTGTGGAAACGACTTTACTAGTTTCCCGAGAGCAAATATTTACGATTGAAGGTCGAGAAACCATCGCCTTAGACGGTCAAGCTATTGCTGTAGCAAACCTAGCTGATTTGCTGGAGTTGTCTAACTCTATTGCTTATACCTCTATCGCCACAGTTAACCAACAAAAGAACGATCTGCGACCATGTATCCTGCTAATGGTTGCCGAGGAACAATTCGGATTGTTGATCGATGACCTCTTGGATACTCAAGAGGTGGTGATCAAACCTCAGAGTCAGTTATTAAAGCGGGTGCGTAATGTCACTGGAGCAACTATTCTCGGTACAGGGGAAGTTTGTATGATTCTTAACCCTACCGATTTGCTCACATCATTGCAATCCTATCAGCCAACCACATCCACAGTCTCAACCAAACTAAGGGAAATCGTTGAAACGACGCCAGTAATTCTCCTAGTAGATGACTCGATTACCGTTCGCACCCAAGAAAAACGGATACTAGAAAGGGCTGGGTATGAAGTAGTGACAGCTGTAGATGGATTAGATGGCTATAACAAATTAAAAACTCGTCACTTTGATGCCGTAATATCTGATGTGGAAATGCCCAATCTAGACGGATTTTCCCTAACTGCCAGAATTCGTCAGCATCAAGAATATAACGAATTACCAATAATTTTGGTAACATCTTTGGCTTCTGATGAACATAAGAAAAAAGGTGCAGAAGCGGGGGCTAATGCCTATATAACCAAAGGAAATTTTAATCAAAATTTTCTCATACAAACGTTACAAAGACTTGTTTAATAGTTAAGGTCTAAAAGTGAAGGTTAAAGGTTTAAAATTTAAGGCTAAATTTTCATATTGAATTTTCATGTTGAATTTAAAAATAATCAATGACTATTCGAGTTTTATTAGTTGAAGATTCACCCCTTGCTATAGTAGTCCTGAAAAGGATTCTGAATTCATCAGAGCAAATTGAAGTGGTGGGAGAAGCTGGAACTGGCTTAGAAGCTTTGAAGTTAATTCCCAAAGTTCAACCAGATGTGATTTGTACAGACCTCCATATGCCCCACATGAATGGTCTGGAGTTGACATCTAAAGTTATGGCGCTCTATCCTAGACCAATTCTAGTGATTAGTGTTTCGGTGCAGCAAGAGGATACTGATCAAATTTTTGAGCTTTTAGATGCAGGAGCGGTGGATATTTTTCCTAAGCCGTCGGCAGCAATGGCAAAGGATAATCAGTTGCTCCAGCAGGAGTTGATCAATAAGATTAAAATTCTGTCTGGGGTCAAGGTCTTTACAAAAAACCGAAAGTCTATACTAGGTAAACAAAAGCAGGGGAGTTTTGGGAAAGGGAAGCTTCCGGAAATGGACTACAGCAACAATCAAAATCAAATTAGTGGAGTATCACAGACAGGAAATCCTGCTGCTTTGTCTTCTAATTACTCTTCTAAACCAAGAATAGTTGTGATTGGTGCATCTACAGGTGGACCCCAAGCCCTAAACGGGGTATTCACTCAGCTACCGTCCAATTTTCCTTTACCAATAATTTGCGTCCAACACATTAGTCTTGGTTTTTTGCAGGGATTCATCGATTGGTTAGCTAGTAATTGTCCCTTGCCAGTTCACATTGCTCAACCAGGAGATATCCCACAACCAAGAAGAATTTATTTCGCACCAGAACAGCAGCATTTAGAATTCGATGCTATGGGTCGATTTATCTGTTCTGATTCAGAGCCACTGGAAGGACATCGCCCTTCGGTAACTGTAACATTTGAGTCTGTAGCCAAGTTTTATGGCAAAGCTACAGTGGGTATATTATTGACGGGTATGGGTAGAGATGGAGCGACTGGTATGCAGACGATCGCTGAGGTTGGTGGCTTGACCATCGCTCAAGATGAAGCGACTTCCTTGGTGTTTGGCATGCCTAAAGAAGCGATCGCTCTCGGAGCAGCCAAAGAGGTTTTACCAATTGATGCGATCGCACCGAGGCTACGGGAGTTGTGCTTATTGAAACTTGAAACTTGACAATTAAAGACTATTTGTAGCGCATTTAAGTTCTCTAGTTTTGAGTAACCAGGAATTACTCCAAAACCCTCTCCCCTGATTATTAGCCCCTCTGCACCTTTTCCTATTCAATATAGTTGACTTCAAATAATTTCAATCTCATCCAGGCTAGCGATCGCTATATCAGCTCCCTGTAAATGGGAAGCTTCTGGCTTTCCCCAGCAAATACCAATGCAACCCGCTGCACCAGCACCCTTTGCCATCTCAATATCACCGGCTGAATCTCCAACCATTAGGGCGGAAGCAGGTTTTACCCCTAAAGATTGGCACGCTTGTAGGAACAACCTGGGATCAGGCTTACTGATTTCAGAATCCACACCCTGGTGTAATTGGATATAGGGGTCTAGCTGATGTCGATGGACAAAAGCTTTGACACCAGCCGTAGAGTCTGCTGATAGAATACCCAACTTTAAACCAGCTTCCCAGAGAAATTTAAGGACTTCCAGGCTACCGGCAAACATTGGGGAAGTTCCAGCCGCATCTTGCAAGTACTTCTCGGCTTCAACAAAGGCACTGCCAGCGATTGCCAATGACTCTAACCATCCCCGACCAGTCTCAGCAATATAAGCCGCAGCCGCAATTTCATTTTCCCGACGGCTACCCACTGCCATTAACCCGGTAGGGTCAAGGGTGTCATCTTGGACACCAAAGGCCATCAGCAGGGGTTCTCCTATACCAGGGATTTGGGCATCGATTAAACGCGATCGCTTATAGGCTAGTTCTCTTAAATAAACTTGTGAATCCTCTAAGGTACCGTCTTTATCAAATATGACTGCTTCAATATTGGGGAAAGTCACCTTCCCACAACGAATGGTTACCAAGGGTTTATGCCGTTGTTGATTGTAATCAACTTCATTCTACTAGCTACTTGATCAAGATTCGCACCTGCCAAGTTCTTTGGTCTTGTCCCTGAACAGAGCCATAAATACAGATTAGCCATTAGCCTCAGCTAACGGCTAATTCTTGTTACCACACGTGGTTGTTACTCGTCCGTGGCAGCTGCTACAAACTCTCCCTCTGGCACTGCCTCTTCTTGAGGCTCTTGG
>WTKN01000198.1:12511-24297 GCA_011524395.1 Moorena sp. SS36440bin_2 | reverse complement strand
GACTCTTGGGAATCTTGAGGCTCTTGGGACTCTTGGGAATCTTGAGGCTCTTGGGACTCTTGGGAATCTTGAGGCTCTTGGGGCTGTTGGGACTCTTGGAGCTGTTGAGGCTCTTGGGAATCTTGGGGCTCTTGGGGCTCTTGAGGCTCTTGAGGCTCTTGGGAATCTTGAGGCTCTTGGGAATCTTGAGGCTCTTGGGGCTCTTGGGGCTCTTGGGACTCTTGAGGCTCTTGGGTTTCAACCGCTTCTTGAGTCATACTTTCTGGAGTTATACCTTGCTGTTGTGCTAGCATTTTCTCCCGGTACTTCTGAGCCATTTCTTCTGCCTTCTCGAAGACCACTTCCCGGTTGTTAATCATATCTCCGGGTTCTGGCTCTAACTGTTTTGTTGACAGAGAAATCCGACCTCGGTCAGCATCCAAGTCAATGATCATCACTTTTAGTTCATCATTGACATTAAACACACTATGAGGCGTATCGATATGATCATGGGAAATTTCCGAAATGTGCAGCAATCCGCTGACCCCGCCAATATCAATGAATGCACCGTAAGGTTTGATTCCTCGTACTGAGCCAATCACCACCTCTCCAACTTCTAGGCGGTTCATCTTGCGCTCAACTAGCGCACGACGGTGGGATAGTACCAGACGATTACGGTCTTCATCTACCTCCAGAAATTTTAGGGGCAGTTCTTGGGCCACCAAATCTTCCTTGGCTGCCCGAGTGCTAATATGAGAACCAGGAATAAAACCGCGCAACCCTTCAATACGTACCAACGCTCCACCACGGTTAGTGGCGAATACCAGAGAACGCACCGTAGCATCTTCCGCTTGTAATTGGCGCACTCGCTCCCACGCTCGCATATACTCAATGCGACGGATAGAGAGAGTCAACTGTCCATCTTCATTTTCATCGGTCAGGATGAAAAATTCCCGTGTTTCGTTGGATTGTAAAACCTCATCAGGATTATCAACTCGATTTATTGACATTTCCTGAATCGGAATATAGGCGGCGGTTTTCGCACCAATGTCAATCAGAGCGCCCCTCGGCTCTAGACTGAATACCGTACCCGGAACTATATCCCCTGGGCTAAAATGATAATCATACTTATCCAGAAGGGCAGCAAAATCTTCGTGAGTGAATCCTATATCTGTAGTTTTTGTTTTCTGACTGAGCATGTGCGTTGTTTGTCCTAGTTTGATTTGGTTTTAATGACTATGCCTCCTGTTGATGTACAAGCACGTCAGCATTGTGCTGCTTACACCGACATTGCGTTGTCCTACTTGTGACATCTCCCACACCTGTTGGGGGTCGGGGGTAGGTGTGGGCTTCTCGCCAACCCCAGCTATCCCCATTTCCTTACGGAAACCGAGCCGCATTCGGGTAATCGACAAGCTTTACTATTGACGGGATGCCCCACCGCCAAGCTTCTGATCTGATCTGATTTTAATTACTCTATTCGAATAAGGTTTTCGGTCTACTGTCAATAACCAAGGGCATTTTCGGCTTTGGTTATCCAATAGACATAAATTCACCCCAATTTACGTCTATTATATTTTATTAGACAAAACCTGAACTGAGCTATCCGTAGAAAAATACCCCACTCACTTCACCCAAAGCACGACGCTTGCGCGTTTGGTAGAGGCTAGCGGGCTAATCTCGAACTGATCAGCTCATTTAATAAGATTTAATTAAGACCAGACATCCTATTATAACCTAATTGAGATTTTGTTATTAGTATCTTTACTGAACTTTCAATGGCTTTGTGGTACCTCATTTATGCCCCCATGGGGGATGTTAGCCTAAGAAATGCCAGGGGTACATTCTCCACCCAAGACAAGGCAGGGATACCCCAGCAATCGACGTTTAGCCAGTAGGAATACCCAGTGGTTGCCACTCCAGAAAAATCTCAATCAGTCAAACCTTCCCCAAGCCATGGTCACGAACGAGTTGCGGTTTTACTCATGGGTTATGGAGAAGTCGAAAGCTACGAAGACTTCGCCAACTACAACGAACAAGCCTTAAACTTGCTCACTGCCAAATTTGCCCCAGTCCCCACGTGGATCTATCCACCCTTAGCCAAAATTTTGGCAATGTTTGACTTCCACGAGTGGGGGCACCAGCATGACAACTTTATTTCACCCCACAACAAGATTTTTGAACAGCAACGGGCAGGTATTGAAAAACAACTGCAAGCTAAATGGGGCGATAAGGTGCAGGTATTCAAAGCCTTTAACTTCTGCGCTCCCTTTCTGCCAGAACAAGTCCTCAGTGAAATTAAGGAGCAAGGGTTCCAAAAACTGCTGATCTATCCCTTGCTAGTTGTGGATTCCATCTTTACTAGCGGCATTGCGGTGGAACAAGTCAATAAAGCCCTAGGTAAATTAGAGGATGGAGATCAACACTGGGTTCACGGATTGCGTTACATCCCGTCTTTCTATAACGAACCAGAATACATTAATCTAACGGCTCGATTGGTGGAACAGAAAATTACTACCGATTTAGCTCAAGCCTATCTGCCCTCCCAAATTGGCATTGTCCTGATGAACCATGGCTGTCCCCACGAAGCTAAAGGATTTGTGTCTGGGATTGACGAAAGTCAGGCACTGTATGAGGCCGTACGGGAAAAGTTGATGTATAAGTATCCCCTAATCTCTGTGGGCTGGCTTAACCACCAAACTCCCTTAATTAAGTGGACTCAGCCTCACACGGAGTTAGCAGCCCAGAACCTGATTAACTTAGGGGCTAAGGCGATTGTGTTTATGCCTATTGGGTTTGCCACAGAGAATCACGAAACCCTCTTAGATGTGCATCACATTGTCCACGGTCTAAAACGTCGTAACTCAGAGGTTACCTACGTAGAGATGCCCTGTGTTAACGATCATCCAGAATTCTTAGAGATGGCAGCGGAGTGGGCTAATCCTCAAATTGAGGTACTTCTATCAGAAAATGCTCTATCTATCAACCCCCAGTTGGCAGCTGTGCAGGCATCAGAGCACCATCATCACCATCACCATCACCACTGATTCACCAAAGCGTTTTAGTAGCTTACTTTATATTAGGTTGCTTTATAGATAGCACCTTCTTGCAGCTCCTCCGTTCTCCTCCGGCTGTTCTCCCTCTTCTCCTGTTCTAGGAAAGATGTCACAGAATAGAACTGTAGGCTGGGAATCAATGAAACTTCTCCAATCATAGGAAAGCCTAGCTGATCCCAGCCCCATAAAGTGCCCAGTGACAGGATAACAGGATAACAATTATGGATAATAACGACTGGCTCAAGCAGTTATTGTTGGTTGGGGTTGGCACAACCTCAATGGTTGCCGAAAAACTGCGAGAGGTAAGTGATGAATGGGTTAAAGATGGTAAAATTAACTCCGACCAAGCTACCGCTTTTGTGGATGATTTGATGAATCAGATCAAGTCAGAGCAGGGTAACTTTGAGAGCAACATGGAACGGCAGTTGCGCAATATGTTGCAGGATTTAGGGGTTCCTCGCCAATCAGAAATGGATGAATTGCGAGGTCGTATTGACCGTCTGGAGCGTCAGGTGCGGGATTTAGAAAATAAGCTCTGGCGTTGATAATCAATTAGGAGAACAGATTTTGAAACAAATTCTGATCAGCATAGGCGTTATAGTAGCCTTTGGGTTGCTGTTGGTTGTGGCTCAAGTGGGTATGGGTAAAAAATCCACCACTGCTGGAGAAATTATCAACACTCAGCTGGAAGTAGTGACAACAGCTAACAGTGCTAACCCAGATGTTAATGATAAACAAGATCTAGCTATGGATTCTAGTTCAGAAAGCGGAAGCAATTTGGATCAGGCGGTTACAACACCGTCGGGCTTGAAGTACATTGAGATAGTTGAGGGTGAGGGAGCAATGCCTGAGACGGGACAGACGGTAGTGGTTCACTACACTGGTACCCTGGAAGATGGCAGCAAGTTCGATAGTTCTCGCGATCGCAATCGTCCTTTTTCCTTCAAAATCGGTATAGGACAGGTTATTAAAGGCTGGGATGAAGGGGTTGGTTCTATGAAGGTTGGTGGTCGTCGTAAGCTGATCATTCCCCCAGACTTGGGTTATGGTGCCCGTGGCGCGGGTGGGGTGATTCCGCCTAATGCTACGTTGAATTTTGATGTGGAATTGTTGAAAATTAACTAGTAAATTAAAAGTGATTGATTAACTTATTCAGCGATGAACTGAATACTTGCTCCCAGTTAGTGACTTCTTGCTAATTGGGAGTTTTAGTTAACAGAGGAAAACTTGTTGAACTATTTGTTAATCCTGTCGAAAGGAGTTTCAACCTGGTGATTATCGAGTACGTTCGGTGACTTGGGATGTAGAATGAATATTCGTAACATTTGTCCTGATGATTACCAACAAATAATTACCATTCTAGATGAATGGTGGGGTGGGCGAAAAATGAGTGATATGCTTCCAAAGCTCTTTTTCGTGCATTTTTGTGAAACAAGTTTTATTGCAGAAACTGATCAAGAAATAACTGGATTTTTAATTGGTTTTCTATCACAGAAATATTCTGATGAGGCATATATTCATTTTTTAGGTGTCCATCCTAAATTTAGGAAACAAGGTATTGGTCGTCTCCTATACGAACAGTTTTTTAAAACTGTTCGTAAGTTTGGTCGTATCCGAGTAAGATGTGTTACCTCTGATCTTAATACAAATTCAATTGCTTATCATTTGCGGATGGGATTTAAAATCGAATCCAGTGATTGCAAATACAACAGTATTTACTACTATCAAAACTATGATGGTTTAGGCGAAAATCGTGTCCTATTTGTGAAACAGTTGTAACTACAACAAGTGGTAGTTCACACTCTTTGATTGGCCATATTCAGGAACTTGGTTAACCCAGGTTTAAAGATAAGTTTCACCGTTCCTGTCGGACCATTACGATTTTTAACAATGATGACTTCTGCGGTATCTCCATCTGGTGAATCTGGGTTGTAATAAGAATCCCTATAAAGCATCATGATTAAATCCGAGTCCTGCTCAATGGAACCCGATTCTCTCAAATCCGACATCATGGGTCGTTTGTTGGTGCGAGATTCCACAGCTCGACTTAACTGAGACAAAGCAACCACTGGGACTTTCAGTTCCCGAGCTAATCCTTTGAGAGAGCGAGTAATCCGAGACAACTCCTGAACTCGATTTTCACTACCACTCCCTTCCATTAACTGTAAGTAATCGATTAAAATTAATCCCAACTGGCTCCCTTGGGCTGCTTGAAGACGACGAGCATGCGATCGCATTTGCATCACAGTCTGGTTAGCGGTATCATCAATATAAATAGGGAAATCTGATAACACACCAATTGCCTCGCTCAACGGTGCCCACTGATTTTGAGCAATGCGCCCAGCTCTTAAAAAGTTACTGTCAATTTTCGCTTCACTAGCTAACAACCGCTGCACTAGTTGTTCTCTTGACATTTCCAAGCTAAAAATCGCCACTGGCAATTTTTCAGCTACGTTACGAGCAATTCCTAACGCTAAGCTCGTTTTTCCCATGGATGGTCTACCAGCAATGATAATTAAGTCCGACGGACTTAATCCCCCAATTTGGGCATCCAAATCATAGAAGTCTGATGGAATACCAGGTAAATCAATACCCTGATTCCGATTTTCTATATCTTGGAACGTCTGGACTAGGGTTTCAGAAATCGGGATGAGACCTTGCTGAGGACGCAATTGGGTGAGACTGAAAATTTTCTGTTCCGCTTGGTCAAGGACCGTTTCCAATTCCAATGATGTCTCATAACCCAACTTAAAAATCTCATTACCGGCTTCGATTAGCTGACGGCGCAGGTACTTGTCCATCACTAACTTAGCGAACCTGTCAATATTGACCGCTGAAACCGTCTGTTCAACTAACTGAGCTAACTTAGCTTGACCCCCAACTTTATCTAATAAGTCATTGTCATAAAGCCAGGTAGTAACACTCATCAAATCCGTCGGTTTACCCTGGCTATAAAGTAATAAAGCAGCTTCGTAAATGGTTTGGTGAATCCGGACATAGAAGGCTTTCGGATTCAGTAAATCACCAATTCGACCCATGGCTTCCGGGTCTAATAAAATGCCTCCGATAATAGACTCTTCGGCATCAATATTTTGGGGTGGTATAGAGTTCCCAAACGCTGAAAAATCTGGTTTTTGAGTCATAGTCAACTAGTCGTATATTGAGTTCAGGTTGTATTAGCTGACTAATACAACCTGAACAAATGAAGCACCTGTTGTTTAATTGAGAGTTGACATGATGATAGAATCAACAGTCAACTCTCAACAAACTAAACAAACTATTAATTAACTTATTTGGGAACAACATGAATTTCTACAGTGGCTGTAACTTCTGGATGAAGCTTAATTTCTGCATTATAGAAACCAAGTTGACTAATCTCAGGGATAGTAATACCTCGGCGGTCTATTTCTTTGCCAGTAGACTCTTGGATTGCATCTGCCAAGTCTTGGCTGGTAACAGTACCGAAGATAGCATTATCTTCACCCAACTGCTTGGAGATAGTAAAGCGGTTAATAGTTTGTAGAGCAGTCTTCATCGACTCAGCTTGTCGCTTGATTTCGAGGATACGCTGCCGTTCTTGCTCTCTGCGCCGCTCAACTTGCTTGAGAACACCAGAGGTAGCCCTAAGGGCAATTCCTTGGGGAATCAGATAATTGCGAGCATAGCCGGGAGCTACCTCTACCAGATCACCGTCTTTTCCAAGTTTATGAACGTCTTTGCTTAAAACGACTTGTACACGTTTTACCATAGTGTTTAATTTCGGGTATAGTTTAGAGTGAAGGATAATGCTTCGACAAACATTCCATCTTACGACAATATGTAAGCGATCGCAACTTAGTGCTGAGAGCTGATTGCTGAGAGCTGAGGGCTGAGGGCTCGGTGTCAATTAAAACACTTTGTGAACCCTTTCGGGGATAACATATCGGCCAATAGGCAAACCTAAATCATCAGTAGGAACCGAAAATCCAGTTTCCTGGAGCCTCTGGATCTTGACTGTAATAGAATTCAGTAACTAGATCTAATATCTCTTGTTTGTCAATGTAACCATCATTGTTCTGATCGAAGCGTCCAAAAATTTCTTCAATTTGACTGTCGTCAATACCGTAAGCCTGAAAAAACTGTCGGTATTCTTCCAGAGTAACTTTATCGTCTTTATCAGAATCCAATAGGTAAATAATACCTGCCGCTTTAGCATTGACTACTGCTTCATTCCCGTCGGTGTCACTCAGTACATTTTCGTGATAAGTCAACCATTCATCCAAGGTGACTTGCTGGTCTTGATTCTGGTCGGTAACTTTCTGCACACCATTCCAAATCCTCATGTAAATAGCAAGAAGATTGTCATAGTCTGGGGAGCCCGGTGTCCAACCCCTGATGGCAGCAAGGTTATCAGTAATCCGTTCAAAATCGGCTTGGGTTAAAACACCGTTTGTTTGCTGATCGTACAGGTTAAACAACCGGGTCATTTTTTTCTGCTGCAATTCGCTAAGCATGGTTTTTTTCTATTGATCAATTAGATTAACTAAAGTTATTAAGTCAACCTTGATTATAGTCCAGCTAATCAAGGGGCTTATTCTCAAGGAAATATGTTCCTTGATCAAGGCTTTATCAATAATCTTAGAATCGGTTTTTCATCTCCCGTAACCGTGCAAATGTCTTAACGGGTTCTTTTGCTTGAACAGCCGACTGTAGGGCAGGCTCATCCCAACGCAAAAATGGATTGGTGTGCTTTTCAACCCTTAACTGGGAGGGTACCGTTGCCTCTTTACGATTACGCGCCTCTTGGACTTGGGCAAATCTCCCTTGTAAGTCCGGGTTTTGAGCATCGACACTCAGGGCAAATTGGAGATTTTTTAGGGTATACTCATGAGCACACCATACTCGTGTATTATCTGGTAAATCCCTTAGCTTGCCTAGGGATTCTACCATTTGGCTTGCCGTTCCTTCAAATAGTCTGCCACAACCGCCCGCAAATAGGGTGTCGCCACAGAAGAGTTCACCGGTTTCACCAGGGACTACTGGGGGAAAGTAGTAGGCAATATGTCCTCTGGTGTGTCCGGGAACGAACAAGACTTGACCAAGGCGATCAGCAAACTTGACGCGATCGCATTCTTCTAAAAACACCTGTTGACCAGGAATCCGACCCCGGTCTTCAACTCCCCCATGTACACAAACATCTGGAAATTGCTGCATCAACTGTCGATTTCCCCCCACATGATCCATGTGATGGTGAGTGTTGAAAATAGCCACTAATTCGGCATCCAGTTCTTTCAGACGCTGTATCACCGGTGTAGCCTCTGCTGGATCAACAACAGCAGCAATATTCTGCTTGGGGTCGTGTAATAAAAAGATATAGTTGTCAGAAAGGGCTGGAATTCGATAAATCTGCATAGTTTAACACCATCTGTTTAACTTACAATAATTGATAGTTTTTAGTTTTTTATCAACAACAGATGCTAGGTATATTATACCTTTTTTAGGATTAGGTATTTGTTGAGCAATTTACCAACTTTATCTTTATTATTAAACCTCCTAAATAGGAAACTATTGGCTAAATGACAAGAGGTTTCGTGTCATTAAACCAAAATTATCTGAATCAAAGTTAACCTTGAACACAATTCCTAGGTAATCAGTAATAGTTTCAGTAATAGTTAGGTAATTCCCAATTACCTATTATCCATTACCAACTCACTATAAGTACCATTTCTGAAACTATTTCATCTTAGAAGTGTATGGATGTTCGGTTAACCCATCACATATTGGTAGTATTGTCAACCTCTATTACTAGGGGAATGCGCTAGACTAATGATCATATTGGATAAGGACTATTTCTGCCTCATTGCCCCTATGCTATAGCCCCCGAAGCAAAGCGTGGTTTCCCTTGCTAATTGTATGGCCAATTGTATTCAGGTCCCGACCCTCAATAATTTTAATCTAAGTTAAACACTGCTCTCACAGAAAATTAACAGAAGATGTCTAGATTAAATTATAGGACTTACGCCGCTAACCCAGTTTATTAACCTAATTACAACGATTTCAGCCTTTGATGGATAGGGATGCAGCGCCGACCTGCGGGAGTCCCCCCCACTCGCGCTTTGCATGGCTGACACTGATTTAAAACCAATATCAATCCCACTTCGTCCGAGTCGATCTACCCTTTTGTCAACAGAATCTTATGCTATTAGACCATCAAACCCCCAAATCTAATCACACCACCCGTAATCCCTTAAAAAAAACAGGAACTTATGTATCACTGTTGTTACTGGGAGCAGGGTTAGGCTTTTCCGGCGGTTATGTAGCATTACGTAACTCTGTTCCCGAATCCACATCCCCTCAAGCAATTGTCCCTCAGAACAAAACAGCTAGGCTTCCAGGCACTAAACCTGTAGTCACTCAAAATCCCAACTTTATCACCAATGTGGTAGAACAAGTTGGACCAGCAGTGGTGCGGATTAACGCTTCTAGAACCGTCGCCACTAGAGTCCCAGATACTTTTAGAAACCCGATGTTCCGGGAATTTTTTAGGTTCCAATTGCCCGATGTACCCAAAGCGCGAGTTGAACAGGGTACCGGTTCAGGTTTCATTATCGATACCGATGGTTATATTCTCACCAATGCCCATGTAGTCGATAATGCGGATAGTGTTAATGTAATCCTTAAGGATGGTCGCCAACTTAAAGGCACGGTAGTGGGAAGCGATCCCTTGACAGATGTAGCCGTGATCCAGATTGAGGCAGAAAACTTACCTACCGTTGCTCTGGGTGATTCTGATCAACTCACCCCAGGAGAATGGGCGATCGCAATTGGTAATCCCCTGGGTTTAGATAGTACTGTAACCACTGGCATCATTAGTGCTACCGGTCGTTCTAGCTCTCAAGTCGGTGTTCCCGATAAGCGAGTGGAATTTATCCAAACCGACGCTGCTATTAACCCTGGTAATTCCGGTGGACCCCTGCTCAATGCCTCTGGTGAAGTGATTGGCATGAACACAGCTATTATTCGGGGTGCTCAAGGATTAGGATTTGCGGTTCCCATTAATACGGTGGAAGAAATTGCTGAGCAACTGATTGTTGACGGTAAAGTAGAACATCCTTACTTGGGCATCCAGATGGTAACTTTAACCCCAAAGGTTAAACAACAGATCAACAGTAATCTTAATGCTGGGTTGATGGTTGATGAAGAACAAGGAGTATTGATTGCCAAAGTAATAGCTAATTCTCCAGCTGCCAAAGCAGGATTGCGTGCGGGTGATGTGATCCGCAAAATTAATGATCAGCCAGTCAAAGATGCAACAGAAGTTCAGAAGTCTGTGGCTAAAACGAAAGTAGGCAGTGATTTAATCCTAGAGTTGCGCCGCAATCAACGAGATACCAAATTGACTGTTCGACCTGGTGCTTTTCCCACTGGTAAGTAGTAGTTGAAAGCATTACATTAATATCAAGTTCGGTTAATCACTTTAGTTATCAGGCTTTGGATCACATCAGCATTCAGCTGACTGCCGAATGCTGAATGCTTAGTTATTTACTTTTACTGACTAATCAGTGATTAACGAGACTGGCATATTAGACATAGCTTTGCCAGCTCTGCCCTGTTAAGGACTGGGTGGCTACTGCTTCCTGCAGCCCCGTTTCATTCATCAGCCAGATCTGATTTTGTCCGGTAGTGCCATTACGCAACAGGACATCGTCAAAATTATTATTGTCAAAGTCCATAGTACCACGAACTTCCCACTCAGCGCTGGGTAGTGAGCTAATCAACACTGACTCTACGTACTCAGTACCTTCCATCCGCCAGTAGTAGACATCTTGGGTTTCAGTATTACGCCACAGAATATCCGCGTCATCATCGTTATCTAAATCTCCAGCACCTTGCATCTCCCATAGACCATCTTCTGGTACCAGCAAATTCTCACCATTACTTTGTCTGGTAATGGAAACTCCCTGATTTAGCTCAGTACCATTCATGAGCCAAACCCCATGTTCTCCGGTTTCGGTATTACGCCAAACAATATCTTCTCCTCCATCACTGTCGAAATCTCCCGTGCCACGGATTTCCCAGTTGAGGTCTGATACCTGGCTGCTAGATGCTGTGCTTTTGAACTGAGAGCCTTCCATTAGCCAGAAGCTAACATCTCCGGTATTGGTATCACGCCAGAGAATATCCTTTTGCCCATCGCCGTCGAAGTCTCCAGCACCACGCATTTCTAAGGGACTATCAGCTGATTCTGCTTGAATTGGACTTGACTGATCCAACTCGGTGCCATTCATGACCCAAGCAAGATTGTTTCCAATCTGGGAATTGCGCCAAAAAATATTCGCAGAAGAGCCAACATTGCCACCAGAATTAACGTCAATGTTAACAGTAGCCGTTTTAGTAAGCAAACCATTGCTTAACTGATAGGTAAAACTGTCATTTCCACTGAAACCATCCTCAGGAGTGTAAATCACAGAATCATCAGTTAAGTCTTCAGCAGTGCCATTGTCATCCACTACTGCAGTACCATTATTGGCATCAGTGACAATAGTCAGAGTGCCGTTTCCGTCAACATCAGTGTCATTTTGTAAAACATCAATGGTTACCGCTGTATCTGGTTGAGTGGTAGCGGTATCATCTACTGCAATTAGACTGTTATCGTCAACAGCAGCAACGTCAATGTTAACAGTAGCTGTTTTAGTAAGCAGACCATTGCTTAACTCATAGGTAAAACTGTCATTTCCACTGAAACCATCCTCAGGAGTGTAAATCACAGAA
>WTKN01000198.1:2309-12411 GCA_011524395.1 Moorena sp. SS36440bin_2 | reverse complement strand
TAGACTGTTATCGTCAACAGCAGCAACGTCAATGTTAACAGTAGCTGTTTTAGTAGTCAGACCATTATTTAACTCATAGGTAAAACTGTCATTTCCACTGAAACCATCGTTAGGAGTGTAAATCACAGAATCATCAGTGAAGTCTCCAGCAGTGCCATTGTCATCCACTACTGTAGTACCATTGCTGGCATCACTAACAATGGTTAAAGTGCTGTTTCCGTTAAGATCAGTATCATTTTGTAAAACATCAATGGTTACCGCTGTATTTTGTTGAGTGGTAGCGGTGTCATCTACTGCAATCAAATTGTCATCGAGTGGATTAAATTCAATGAAGTCAATTCTGGCAAATTCCTGGCGATCACGAGTACCATTAATTGTGATCAGCTCTCCATTGTTGATGAATACGCTACTGCTAATTTGTTCATTGACAAAACTATTAGCATTAGGGTTAACATCAGCACCAGCAGGGGGGTTATTGAAAGTTAATGTTGACAATACGGTATCGCCAATACTTATACCTATGGTGCTGTCCCCATCAGTCTCATCAAAGTAGCCCAGCCTAACTTCGTAGTTACCAGTAGGTAAATCAAAGGTTGTGCTAGCACTACCAGAGGAGTTATTAGGACCAATTCTAAAAGGTATTCTGAGCAGTGAACCACCCTCAGCATCGTTATTAAGTTCAGGTTCAAAATTGTTTAGATTTTGAAAATTTTCAGCTTGAATTTTTACCATAATTTTTATTTACTGAAAAATAAGTCTTTATCCCTGTTGACTACTTATACTAGTTAATTGATAAAATTCAGGATAATCTTACCTAGAATGCTTTTCAGTCTTTACTAGGAATTCACAATCACAAGCTTGCCTATTCTATTTCCTGATTTTATCTTTGCCTAAGGATAATTTAGTCAGTAAATTAGCTTTTATAAAAACTAGGTATAATTAAAAATTGTGTGAATAACAATGACGTAAGTTTAGCGTTATCAAAGGAATAATTATCGACAATTTTTGCTCTGCTTAAATTTAATTAAATAGTTATTTATTAGTCCTTAGCCCTTAGTCATTGCTCTTTTTAGCAGTTCTCAATACAAAATTGAGCAACGCCAAAATTGCTCATTGCCTGCAAGCCTGCAATCCTGAAGGATTAGCGGTTTAGTTCTTCCTCAAGCATCCGTTGATAAACCTTTGGCAAGTGCTTACTCATGCTATTCGTTTCTATGCCATAACCTAGACTTGTCCAAGTACCAGACAACCGCCGCAACACTTTATCTAAATTTCCTTGCCGCAATTCTTTGGGAATATCCATCCCCCAGGCTCTACTATCCTTGAGCCAATCGTGAACCACAGCATCCTGAAAGTGTGCCTCAAAGCTATACTGCTTCCAAAACAAAAAGCCTGAGGGTCTGGGGTGATAGCGTTGTGCCTTTTCTTTCCAGGTAAAATCAAGAAACTGATACCGTCCCGCTGCTGTGCTACATTTTCCAACATTAGGACCAGCGACTATGGGAACACATATTTCAGGATGACGCTTTAAATCAGAAACGTGTTGACCACCATAGATAATCGTGTAGGGTTGGCGGTCATTAGCTTCACTAGCGGTGATAGTACGCATTAGGGCGCGAATGTAAGGATCTCCCCCCCTCATCACTAACGGAGGCGTGCCATGAATACTGGTAGGATAATCAGATAGCGTACGCTCAACCGGGTAGTAAGCCCATCTATTAAACACATGTCTGAGATAAATCCCCAATAATAAGCTCACTATCGCTAAGGCTGAAATATTGTAAAATAAGCCTTTGAGTGTAAATTTATAGAAAGTATTTGGAAATCCTCTTAACTTTCCGTATTTCTGCCGGGGTGATGAAGACACTCAGTTGACTAATCCTTACTAGTGTTAATACTGTGAACTTAATGGTGTTCACAAAATGCGATTGACGGAACGTCACGCGGGGCGCGTTCGCTCAACACTGCCTCAACCCACGTCAGAAAATAGCTGTTCCCAGCTTTGATCGGGAGCTTCTGCGGAGCTAACCACTTCTACTATTTTATTCCGAGCTTCCGGTTCCGACAGCGCCTCAACACAAACTTCTGCTACTTTGGTGCGAGGTATGCTACCTTCAAATATAGTATCTGCCCCAGACATGACAATCGGGTCTGAGTTGTCTTCGTTTCTCAGAGCACCTGGTCGCACAATGGTGTAGGTCAGGCTGCTTTTTTGGATATATTCCTCTGCTTGGTTCTTCCAGACCATAATCAGCCAGAATAGGTTGAGGGGATGGAAAAACTGGGACACACAGAGGGAAGAAACTAATACAAAGTGTTCTACCCCTTTTTGCTTAGCAGCATCTACTAAATTTTTAGTGCCTTGGTAATGCACCTTGTAGGGTGCGGTTGGCTCAAAGGTAGGGCGAGCACCAGTGGCGCACAGCACTACAGTACTATCTCCGATTGCGGCACTGATAGTCTCGGGTTTGAGCACATCCCCCACCACTAATTCTGCTGCTGGTGGTAATATTTCTTGAGCGTACTCTAAATTTCGCACTAAAGCCCGTACAGGAATATCACGCATAACCAGTTCCTGTACAATCCGCTTTCCTGTTTCTCCCGTTGCTCCAGCTACACATGCTTTCATGGCAATTTCCGTACAATTTACCTAGTAGCTTAGCCAGTTTACCAGTTATTCTGAGTGAACATTAAACTAGGCCATTCAATCGAGAATTATTGGATTTGTCCCTAAACCACAAGTTCTAGATTGTAATAAGTTTTGTTCGTCATGTGTTCTTCATTGACTTTGTGGGTGGATCTAATTAGAACCCGCTATAGTCAGTGATCTAATAACTGATCTCCCATCACCAGAGACCCAGCTAGATCAGGCTCCAAAATTTTACACTTGTTTACATAGCTCAACTTGTTTGTGTCCGACTCCTGATTAACTCAGCCAGAGGAGTGGGATCAGCAAGAGCGACCCATGGACATTTCTCAACTAGGCTCTCAACTAGTTTCTGAACTAGTCACAAGGCAATCAAATGAAGAGGATGATGTATGCGATCGCATTTTATTAACCATCAGTCAATTGAGGCAAAACAGGTCGATTTGAATACTCCTGCTATAAAGGCCGACACTAATCCTATTGTTCCATCAGCGTCTTACTCAGGTAGTGAGCCAACTCGGTTTCACTGTCATTTTCAAGACTGTATGGATATGTATGCTTCAGCTGAGCAAGTAAGTGCCTATCTAAATACTCACCAGGATTGGTTTTGTCGCTGCGCTCATCCGATGAAAGTAGAACTGCTCACAGACAATGGCTATATCTTGACCATTGGTAGCTTTGGGGCATTTGGCTATAGGGTAGAGCCAAAAATCGGTTTGGAATGGCTACCATTAGACAAAAATTCCTATCAGATTCGGACAATGGCTATACCGAATTACGTCAGTCCAGGCTATGAGCTTGATTTCCAGGCATCTCAGACCTTAGTAGAAGTACCAGCAAGGGAGTATTTTCAAGAGCATCAGCTGGAATCGGAGTCCATACCATCGGCGATAACCCGCGTGGAGTGGCATCTTGACCTGAGTGTTGAGATGTGGTTTCCCAAGGCGATTTTGAAACTACCTCAGTCGTTGATTAAGCGCACAGGCAACGGAATTTTGCAGCAAGTTGTGCGTCAAGTTTCCCGGCGTTTAACCCACAAGGTACAGGAAGACTTTCACAGCAGTAATGGTCTACCTATACCGAATCCATCACAGCGCCAGTAAAATCTACAGTTAGATTTATTCTTAGGGGTCAGCTATCAGCTATCAGTCTCAAAAGCAACCAAAAGCTTAAAACTGTTGCCTATTCCAACTCTAACACCATCCTAGGGCGGGTAAAATACCACGCCCCTAGGTAAATCAAATTATCTACGGATTGCTAAGAAGCTTCTGGACAATTTGCATACCGGTGATGGCTTGCCAGCTGAATAGTCCCAAGAGTGCAACATTCAGGAGGATGTGACTATAGCGAGCCCAAGTTTGACCTTTCTGCATGAATGGTGTCAGAGAGGCAGAGGTAGCAATAATTCCGGTCATGCCTAAACCAGCCAGCAAATGGGGTCCAAAAAACAACTTGCCATTGTTAATGTAGGTTACTGCCATACCTCCGATGGTACCGAGTACCATCATTGCTAGCAACGCTGAACCAACAAGATGGTGCTTAACATTATATTGACCCTTAACTAGTGCTTTCTTTTCGTCACCTTCCGCCGTTCTAGTCTTTTGGATTTTCAAACCTAGATAAAGAGCATAGAAGGCTGCCGCTAGCAGCACCCACATCAGTAAGGGGTGGAAGAATTGAGACCAAAATTTAACAGACTCTGGCAGGTTCATATTGTTATGTTAATTTTCAGGAGCTTCATGAAAATTAACATAACATAGTTGCCGTTATTAAGTCTAATGTGCTAATGAATCAATTAAACAAGATGGTAGTATAGCTCTGATGTTTTCTGATCCTTGCGGTTCAATTTGGGGGAATTTGGGGATTTTTAACGATGTAGAAATCTTGCCATTGCTATGGTTGTTGCCATTGCATGGGTAGAGGATGCGATCGCCTTTGGCGATCGGCGTTCGCTTTTAGCGTCTTGCCACTGAGGCCTAAATCAATTCCGGGGAAAGATCCAGGAACAGAACTGTTAACTTACGCGAGATACCTTACTGCAGTTTGGGGTTTATATCCGTGATTCTTGCTCCCCATCCTCCCGGAGCGACCCCTGAACACCCCGTGAGCATACCAAGTTGCATTCATATCTAGTATCTGCTTATCTGCTCACCTGCTCACTCCCTCACCAGTTCAAAGAATAATATCTTTGATTGATCGCAACTTGGTATCAATCCTTTAGGACAGGACTAACGCACTAATATACATAGCCTAATAGACATAGCGAGGCATCTCGCTCAAGGCGTTCCAGGTGTGTTCACTAACTACACCATTACCTAGCAAATCCCTGTCGATTTGGAAGCGTTGAACTGCTTCGAGTGTCAGGGAAGCGAAGATGCCATCAATCTTAGCCGTATAGTAGTCACTAATCCAAAGTACTTCTTGGACTGTTCTGACAGCCTCACCAAAACTGCCAGGACGTAGAATCGGCATATTGACCGGAGCACCACTCAGAAGAGCTTGCCAGGTCTTTTGGTCTACAATACCAGTTGGTCTGAGAAATACCTTTTGCTGGTAGCCTTGCACAGCATATTCAATCTCTGTGTCAAACACACCATCTAATGGACCAAAGTAATATCCCCGGTGAGCCAAGATACTTTGTAATTCTACCACATACAGACCAATGAACCCTAGATAAAGGGTGTGCTTTCTGAGCCAAGCAGTGACACAAGCACTGGTCTGGGAGGTTTCCAAATTAATCAAAGCTGTCATTCTAGATTTCCCTGATGAAATTTTTCCTGGCATTATTCATAATCAAATAGCTGAGGTTGATCTGGGGTGATTTAAGTTTTAATAAGTTGTTAACCTTTTGCCAGTAAAACGTGATTTGAATCACGTTAACTATGTTGACTGTTAACTGTTGACCCTGGTTGACTGACAAAAGTTGACGAGCGAAGCCCTGAAACTCTCTATAGACAAGGGTTCTAGGGCTTGCAGGAAATGCACTTGTGCATTGATCGTTTTGGGCTTCAGATTTTCAGCTTGATCATTTGCCTTCAAGCCTTGCCACTAAAGGGCTTCGCCGGGTTCGCTCGGATAGTCCTGAAACCCTTATTGAGCAGTCGATATGAAATGTTTTGTCAGTCAACCAGCTGTTGACCTTAGGGATGCACAGCCAAGGCTTGCATGCAGTAGTTAACATCAAACGTTCAAGGTAGTGACGACGTTACGTTTATTTTTATTTACCCACATAGAGGTTTCAAAAGTTCTAGTTAATACCAAGTAGCATTGATCGGTAGCACCCTCTAGGTCGAGTTTACCGGTTTGGCGGTGTCTTGCCGTCTTTGAATGCAATCCCTGGGATGGCAATTTCATAATATAGTGCTTTATCATAGTGCTTTGCAGCTCCGTAAAATACACTTTAGCCTGTCAGAATCTACCACTGCAATCACCGGCTGTATTCTATTGGAATCAAAACTGCGTTTGCATTTAACTCAATAATGAAAGTGTTTGTTCCAGGTCGCCTTTGTCTATTTGGGGAACATAGTGATTGGGCAGGAGGCTATCGCTGCCTAAATCCCCAGCTCGAAAGAGGCTACACCCTAATCACCGGAACCAATCAGGGACTTTATGCTCTGGTGTTATCTCATCCGAGCGAGCTGATTATTCGTACTTCCGGTCGGGAGGGTGCCCCGACCCTCTGTATTAGTTTACCAATGGAAAGGAGTGCTCTGCTCGCTGTTGCTAAAAAAGGCGGTTTTTTTAGTTATGCTGCTGGGGTTGCCTACCAGTGTCTCTCTCGCTATCCTGTCGGTGGAATTGAAATCGATAATTACCGCACTGACTTACCGATCAAGAAAGGGCTATCCTCAAGTGCAGCAATTTCTGTCCTAGTTGCCCGCAGCTTCAATCTCCTGTATGACTTAAACATGAGCCTCCAAGAAGAAATGGAGTTAGCCTATCTAGGGGAAACCACCACCCCTTCTCAATGTGGTCGGATGGATTTCGCCTGTGCTTATGGCAATCGACCGATCATGATGATGTTTGATGGTGGTGACACCGATATTACTGAACTCAAAGTACCTCGGAATCTATTTTTTGTAATTGTAGACCTCGGGGCTAGTAAAAATACTCAGGAAATACTCGGTAAACTGAATCAGTGCTATCCATTCGCCACTAACGAAATACAACAGAATGTTCAGCACTATCTTGGTTCAATCAGTTCTAAAATTACTCAGGAGGCAGTTGAGGCTCTGGAAAGGGGTGATGCTGAACGCATTGGTGCCTTGATGAACCAGGCACAAGCTGAATTCGACCGCTATCTTATCCCTGCTTGCCCTGAGCAATTAACTGCTAGAGTGTTACACCAAATCCTCAATTATGAAGCAATACAACCTTATATCCTAGGGGGAAAGGGAGTTGGGTCTCAAGGGGATGGCAGTGCACAATTTATTGTTAAAGACAAGGAAAGTCAACAAAAGTTAATTAAAATTATTGAGCGTGATTTCCCCCAAATGGAATCTTTGATGTTAACGATTTATGCAGACCAATAATGTTCGCAAAGCTGTAATTCCCGCAGCGGGTTTTGGTACCCGTTTGTTTCCAGCCACCAAAGTGGTAAAAAAAGAGTTATTTCCGATTATTGACCGGGATGGTAGGGCGAAACCAGTGATCATGGCGATTGTGGAAGAAGCCGTCAGTGCTGGGATAGAAGAAGTGGGGATTGTGGTTCAAAAAAGCGATCGCAAACATTTTGAAGACTTGTTTAACTCGCCCCCCAAACCCGAACTCTTCGAGAAACTCTCTCCAGAAAACCAAGAATACAGCCAATATTTACAGGATTTAGGCCAGAGAATTACGTTTCTGATTCAAGAGGAGCAAGAAGGCTATGGTCATGCTGTATTTTGTGCCAAAGAATGGGTAAATGATCAGCCTTTTCTATTGTTGCTGGGGGATCATGTTTACGCTTCTGACCATGAAAATTCCTGTGCTAGTCAAGTTCTAAAGGTTTATAACCAGGTTCAGCAGAGTGTTGTTGGCTTGACAGTAATGCCAGGAAATATTATTCATAAAGCTGGTTGTGTAACTGGGATTTGGGAAGAGTCAGAATCACAGTTGCGTGTGACAGAGCTTTATGAAAAGCCTACTCTTGAGTATGCGCGAGCCTATCTCCATATGGAAGGAATGGCAGCGGATCAGTTTTTAGCGGTATTTGGTATGTATGTACTCAAGCCAAAAATTTTTGACTATCTTGAAGAGCACATCAACCAAAATATCCGTGAAAAAGGTGAATTTCAGCTGACATCGTGTCTTGATAAATTGCGACAAGAAGAGGGCATCACCGGGTATCTAGTTAAAGGCAAATATTTTGATACCGGAATGCCCCAGTTTTATCGACAGACCATAATTGATTTCCCCAATTCAACTCAAGGGAATTGATCTGATTAATCCTGTTTTTCTAATCCTGTTTCTCGAAACTAAGGGAAGCAGAATTCATACAGTAGCGTAATCCTGTTGGTTGTGGTCCATCGCTAAATACGTGACCTAGGTGAGCGTCACAGACAGCACACAACACTTCTGTCCTGCGCATAAATAGGCTGTTATCCTGTTCCTCCTTTACATTCTCTTCTTTGATAGGTGCATAAAAACTGGGCCAACCTGTCCCAGAATCATATTTGGTATCGGAGTTAAATAGCTCTGTGCCGCAACAGATACATTTGTAGATACCCTTGTCCTTATTGTTCCAGTATTCTCCAGTAAAGGCTCTTTCCGTTCCCTTCTGTCTGGTGACTTTATACTGTTCCGGTGTTAGCTGCTCTTTCCACTCTGCTTCAGTCTTTTGGACTTTAGTAACCATGGCTGAATCCTTGTAATAGTTTTTTGATGATACGTGGGAGGTGAGAGATCACCGATTGGGTGATCTAGTCTTTTGTAAAGAAAAGACACGTTTTGATACTTAACTTAACATTTTCTGGCACACAAGAGATAGGAAGTTTAGGGCATTTGGGAAGTTTAGGGCATTTGGGAAGATGGCCAGGGTTTGATTACAGGTAATAATTCAAAGGTAATTATTAGCCCACGAGATGAATTGAGATAACCCTTCCGTGTCTACCACCGCTAAAGGTCATAGTAAGTTGCGGTCAAAGGTATAACTTTCTTTTCGCCCAATCTCCCCTATCTCCCTATCTCCCTATCTCCCTATCTCCCTATCTCCCTATCTCCCTATCTTTGAATGCAACTCGTATCAATCCTCCTGGGGATACTCATCCCACAGTTTCGTTACTTGCCGTATGCTCTGGTAATTACCATTGCCAACAATCAAGTGATCCAATACCGGAATACATAACAGTTGACCTACCTGTAATAACCGTTCCGTTAGAGTAATATCTTGAAAACTTGGGTCAACACTGCCAGTGGGATGATTGTGAGCCACAATTACCTGTGTTGCTCCTTGGCGCAGCACTTCTCGGAAAATATCCCGGGGATTAGCAATGGTTTCTGTTGCGGTACCAACAGTAATAATCTGAGTACCCAACAAATGATTCTTAACATCCAGTAGCAAGACAGCAAATCTTTCATGATTTTGCCACATTAAGTCATGACTCAACGATGCTGCTGCTGAGGCTGGACTATCAATAATTACACCTTCTGTTGGTCGAGAGAGAAATGCCCGTTTTCCCAGCTCCACTGCTGCTAAAATCGTTGTCGCTTTCGCTAGTCCAACACCATGAATTTGGGTCAATTCTTGAGCTTTAATATTCCGCAACACAGCCATTGGGTCTCGTTGGTCTTTGGCAAGTTCCTGTAAAATCAACTGTCCCAAACCCATGGCAGAAAGCTTACCTTTGCCTTGACCTGTACCTAAAAGAATTGCTAGCAGTTCCGCTGTCGCTAGATTTTTAGCTCCTAGAGCAACTAATCGCTCACGAGGACGTTCACTGATGGGAATATCAGCAATTCTCAGGCAATATGTCATAGATGTACAGTGATCAAGACTGAAGGGATTTATCTTTAGTTATCCCGTTTTGAGTTAAAAAAGCTAGATTCGATGGGATTATGGCTCACGGGGTGACAACAAAGCTCAAACCTAGATAGGTGGAACGGTGTTAGGTTTTAGGTGTTGGGTTAAATGAGCGCATCGGTGTCATTTGTATTTCCCAGCAATTGAAGCAATTTTCACCATACAACGTCAATGATAGTTTTAATCAATCCATCCCGCTTGGGCAATCTTCCCGCTTCACCTAACCCCATTAACAAACACCCCTGTAAGATTTTAAAGAGCGCTTGTCACCCCCTGAGGGATTATGGTGATTATTCTAATAATCTAGATGGGGAGATGGGCGATGGGACGATGGAGAAATGGAGAGATGGGGCGATGGAGAAATTAGGTGTAAACAAACACAAATCACTAGCACAATTCAATGGGACGATGGAGAAATGGAGAGATGGGGCGATGGAGAAATTAGGTGTAAACAA
>WTKN01000198.1:0-2209 GCA_011524395.1 Moorena sp. SS36440bin_2 | reverse complement strand
ACACAAATCACTAGCACAATTCAATAATACTGTCGTGCCAAATTGCCGGTTTTGCAAAATCTTTACATAACTGATTTTATTTAGTGCATAAGTATTTGAATAAAACCATGAAGGTTGAGTGGTGGATTGTCTAGGAAGGTTATCCCTTTAGTAGCGGACTTTTCAGGAACACTAATTATCTACCAACAAGGAAAATTTCATAAATTCTAATCATATTGACTGACTTAATACCTCAAAGCCTGTAGTGCTTATGTTACGATACCTGTTTGCTTACAATCACAATATAAAGATTTCTGCTATTCTGCTTCAGAATTACGTAAAATTTTGATGAATTTATCACAATCTTCGTCCCAATCACTAGGATTAGCTGAGATGATGTCAAATCGAAAGGATATAGACATCTACCAAATTAACTATGTCAAATCAACTATTTAATATTTCAAACCTTAACGGCAGAATTGGGTTCTCTATTAATGGTGTTACATTAGGTGACCGCTCCGGTTTCTCAGTCAGCAGTGCTGGAGATATCAACGGTGATGGCAATGCTGACTTGATTATCGGAGCTCCTGGGGCTGATCCCAATGGCCTTTTTTCAGGTACAAGCTACGTTGTTTTCGGTGGTCCAGATGTAGGTGCTAGTGGTAACATCAATCTCGCTGACATTGAATCATTTGAACCAGCAGACCCTGAATCACCTGACCCAGCAGAGCCTAGTAAGGGTTTCGTGATTGGCGGTCTTGATCCGGCTGGATTCTTAGGCTTCTCCGTTAGCAGTGGTGGAGATATCAATGGTGATGGTACGAGTGACCTACTGGTAAGTGCTCCTCGTGCTGGTACCAACAAGAATGGCGTGAGCTATGTGATATTTGGCGGTTCCAATGTCGGCTCTACTGGTAGCGTAGATCTCTCATCTGGCTTCACTATCAATGGCATCGATGCTGGTGAATTTTCTGGTCATTCCATCAGCAATTTAGGGGACGTTAACGGCGATGGGAAAGATGACCTCTTGATTGGTGCTCCTAATGCTTTGTTGCCTGATTTTCCTCCCGGTCTTAATGCTGGCGAGGCTTATGTGGTATTTGGAGGCACACAAGCTCCTGGCGGTAGCCTAGACCTCTCCACTCTGGACGGCAGTAATGGCTTCCTCCTCACCAGTAGTGTTGCAGGAAACTTAGCAGGTTTTTCAGTCAGTAGTGCTGGGGATATCAATGGTGATGGCATTAAGGACTTTGCTATCGGTGCTCCTGGTAGTAATTCTCTAACTGACAACAGTTCTGCTGGCAAGACTTATGTAGTCTTCGGTGCTTCAGGTCTGGGTGCCAGTGGAACCCTAGACCTCTCATCTCTGGAACAAAGCGATCCACTTCCGGAAGAAACTGATACATCCTCTGATATACCCTCCGATATACCCTCCGACCCCAAAACTGGCTTCGTCATTGATGGTATTGATCAAAGTCCCACCCTTGATCGCGGTGACAGTGCAGGCTGGTCGGTGAGTGATGCTGGGGATGTCAACGGTGATGGCTTTAGTGATTTAATCATTGGGGCTCCCTTTGTTGACGCCGGTGACCAGAAGAATGTTGGCGAGGCTTACGTAGTGTTCGGCGGCACGGATGTTGCTGGTTCAGGGAACTTAGACCTTGCCAGCCTCGACGGTACCAACGGCTTTGCCATCACAGGGATTGAAGCCGACGGTCTCCTGGGCTCGTCAGTTAGTTATGCTGGGGATCTCGACCAAGATGGGTATGCTGATATTGCGATTGGAGCTGAAGGTGCAGATAAAGTTTATGTGCTGTTCGGCAGTGAAGAATTGGGAGCTACTGGTAGTGTAGATCTTTCTACTCTAGACGGTCAAAATGGCTTAGTTATCGAAGGTAGCGACTCCCTAGGCTTCTCAGTCAGTGGAGCCAAAGACGTTAATAGTGATAGCATTGATGACCTAATTATCGGCGCACCTGGTCTTATTGAGCTTACTGGAGACAATGGCAACACTCCAGGAAATAGCTATGTCCTATTCGGTAATGTTGCTCCAGTGATAGACCTCAACGGTGTATCCCAAGATACTGATTCAAGTACTGGTGATTCAACCGGTGATTCAACTACTGGTGATTCAACCGGTGATTCAAGCGGTGATTCAAGTACTGGTGATTCAACCGGTGATTCAAGTACTGGTGATTCAACCGGTGATTCAAGTACTGGTGATTCAACC
>WTKN01000070.1 GCA_011524395.1 Moorena sp. SS36440bin_2 | reverse complement strand
GCCCAGTTCTGAAGGAGAGGTGCCCCGGGTAATACCGGGCATCGACTCTACCAGGGACAAAAGTGGAAGCAACTTTGCCGCAATCTTTTCCGCCTACAAAGACGACTGTATAAAGCGGTTCAAGCTGGTGACTTGAGGAAAGCTCGGTCTCTACAAAAACTGATTCTGAAATCCCGTTCAGCACAGCTGTTGGCCATCCGTCAAGTCACACAATTAAATCAGGGAAGACGCACTGCCGGTGTTGATGGGAAGGCTTCCCTCAAATACCGAGAGCGATTTGAGTTACTGCATGAATTGAGCGACCATGCCCACGCCTGGAAGCATAGCCGACTTCGCGAAATTCCAATCCCTAAAAAGAATGGAAAAGTAAGGATTCTTAAAGTACCTACAATCGCCGACAGAGCATGGCAATGCTTAGCAAAATACGCCCTCGAACCAGCACACGAAGCTACGTTCAGTGCCGATAGCTATGGCTTTAGAACCGGAAGAAGTGCCCACGATGCACAAAAACGATTATTCCTACACCTAAGGTCAACTTGCAACGGCATCAATAAAAGGGTAATGGAGCTAGATATTAAAAAGTGCTTTGACCGCATCTCCCACCAATCAATAATGGTGAGGTTAATAGCCCCTAATAACCTGAAACTGGGGATTTACCGATGTCTCAAAGCAGGCGTCAACCCCGAATTCCCAGAACAAGGTACCCCCCAGGGCGGTGTGGTTAGCCCACTCTTAGCTAACATAGCACTTGACGGAATAGAGGAAATACACCCAAGCATTCGCTACGCGGACGATATGGTGGTAATCCTGAAACCAAAAGATAACGCCGAGAAGATACTGAATAAAATCAAAGACTTCTTAGCAAAACGGGGAATGGAAATTAGTGAAGAAAAGACCAAACTAACCAAAACGACAGACGGATTTGACTTCCTGGGGTGGAATTTTCGAGTCCAGAAAAATGGAAAGTTCAGAAGCACTCCTTCAGCGGATAACTTCAAAGCAATCCAAAAGAAGATTAAAGCCGTAGTTAACAGCCCGAATTATGGTGCTTTAGTTAAGGCACAAAAACTAGCCCCAATAGTAAGGGGCTGGAGGAATTATCACCGGAATTGCAAGATGGACGGCTCCCGAAACAGCCTATGGTTCGCTAATCACTCAGCGTTCTTGAAGCTCAAGAAGGGAAAGAAAATCGATAAACACGAAGCCAAAAGGTTAGTGAAGAAAGCATTTCCGGCAGTTCCATACAAAGAGAATAAACATGTTAACGTAAAAGGGACTAAGTCCCCCTATGACGGAGACTTAATCTACTGGAGTCAACGCAACTCCAAATTATATGACAATGCTACCTCTAAAGCCTTGACTAAGCAAAACCATTCCTGTGGATATTGCGGATTAAAATTCTTAAGCGAAGAATCTGTACACCTTCATCACATTGATGGAAATCACGACAATTGGAAGCCTAAGAATTTAATGGCAGTTCACCGAAGCTGCCACCAACAAATACACTGGAGCCAAAAAGATATTTAGGAGCCGTATGCGGTGAAAATCGCACGTACGGATTTGAAGCGGAGGTGCCCCGGATAATACCGGGCATCGACCGTACCACTAAGTTCCCAAACCGAACCTGATGTGATCCTATTTGATTGACCTTGGTCTTTCGCCCACCCTAGGGGAGCAGACCGGAGCCAAGGCTCTGGGGGGAAGGCCCCCAGAAATTTAGCGTGTTATGGCAACAGCCAATACTTCATCATGGTTGTCCTCACTTCCCCTGGCGTTTCAGTAGGTTCCAAAGGGCTCCAGTCGGCAATCTCCCCATAGCCTAGGGAATAAAACCTTTGCATACTATGGATTAGCGTGATTTGCGCGGTCTTGGGGAGGCAGCGCCTTCACGCGGGGGTCTCCCCCGGAGACGAAACCTGTTTATTGTGGAGCCTTTATAGTTAGCAGGTTATGCAGATGCATGGTTAAATCTTTTTTAATAGCGTGATTTGCGCCTTCACGCGGGGGTTTCCCCCATGAGCGACTGCATGGCTGACAAGGCGACCCTATCTTACGGTAACTTCTAACCATGAGCGACTGCCGTGGTTTCCCCCATGAGCGACTGCATCAAGACACCGCTTGACGAGGACCTTTTAGAGTGTGCTCCACAGGTTGTTTCTTGAGGTTTTGGTTGATTTTTTTTGACATAAGTCTAAACTTAAAATCTTTGTGACTTTATACTAATTATTGTAATGATTACAATTGAATTTGTCAAGGGTTTTTAAACTTTTTTTTGGGGGGAGTTTTAGAGGTAAAATAGCGGTTTATGACTTTGTTAAGTAAATAGTTATGGGTTTTTAGGGAACAGGGAACAGGGAACAGGAAACAGGGAAGATTAACCCACCCCTAACCCCTCCCAGGAGGGCAGGGCTGTTTCATTGTCGATGTCAAAATTTTTTCTGAGGTATTCAAACCGCCTTGGAGTAACGGGTTCACCCTTTTTTTTAAAAGTTAAGTATTTTAACCTAAAAAAGTCTTAAATTCTCTAAGCGCAAAAAGCTTGGGCAACGGAATAAAAAAGCGAATGATATCAACAAAACAAAAAGCGATCGCCGATACTGTAAAATAAAAGCGATCGCTATTTAATTATAAAAAGTTTATCTATGAATAGCCTAATTCAAGCTCTCAAAAAAGTCAAGGACTTTCGTAAACTCCAAGGACAACGGCCTCCTTTATGGAGGGTTTTATTAATTATCATTCTCGGACTCATGCAAGGATCTACTGGCTATAGAGCTTTAGGAGATTTTGCTAGATTTAATCAAGACTTATTATTGACTACCTTAAAGATTGTCCCGGAGAGAGTTCCTTCTTATTCAACCATTCGACGAGTGATGCGCTTGAGTAGATTGTTCAAATTTATTGGAGATTTTTAATCAGTGGGCAAGTCAGTTTGCTTTTGATAAAACCTTAATAGATTGGATAGCTATTGATGGAAAAACTTTAAGAAGTACTGTTAATAATTATCACAATAATTATCAAAACTTTGTGGTGATAGTTTCTTGATTTAGTCAGAAGTCAGGGGTAGTTTTAAATTTAATCCATTTTGAAAATAAAAAAAGTTCAGAAATTCACCAAGTCCAAGGAGCTATAAGAGCTTGCTCCCTTCAAAATCAAGTATTTACTCTCGATGCTCTGCACTGCCAAAAAGCAACTACTCAAGCTATTATTGACTCAAATAATCATTATGCTATTGCCGTAAAAAAAAATCAAAAAACACTCTATAACTCTCTAGAATATGTTAGTACTCATCAAACACCAATTACAGTTGATTGCACTATTGACAAGAGTCATGGCCGAGAAATTGAGCGCACTACTTACGTGTTTGATCCTCCGGCTTATTTTTGCTTAGATTGCTGGGATATCAAGAGTTTTATAAAAGTAGTTAGACAAGTAAAAAGAGGAAATGCTAATTATACTAATATTGCTTATTATATCAGTAGCTTGTCAGAAACGGCTAAAGTATTTGCTGATAAAATTAAAGGACACTGGGCAATCGAAAATAAATTGTATTGGATTAAAGATGTGATTTTACAGGAAGATCATTGTTCTTTTAATGACACTCAAGCTACTACTAACTTTTCTATTCTCAACACAGTAGCTCTGAATCTTTTCCGAATTTTGGGCTTCGACTCAATTACCCAGGGCAAACGCATCTAAATTTTTTTGACAAATCACTCTTTATATGCAGATCTGCTCTATTGGCATTCCCCGTGGCCTAGAATGGTAACGAGCTTATTATTT
>WTKN01000394.1 GCA_011524395.1 Moorena sp. SS36440bin_2 | reverse complement strand
GGCTCGGAGATGTGTATAAGAGACAGGATAGGGAGATAGGGAGATGGGGAGATTTTTATTAAGGGTAATTGTCATACTCTCCCCATGAGTGGCGGCATAAATACAGTGAGATGCACCCCAAAAGTTTATCAAAAAATTAATAATTACTTTAGTAAAAATAAAATAAAAAAACGATAATATAGCTGCTATTTCAGAGGATAATTTGACATTTATTCCATCTAAAAATAAGGTGTATAGCTTTATATAAATCCCAAGCCGCGCTACATTTATTCTTCAAAATTTGATAGCTGTTTGCGTAGCGTGCGCGTAGTGCTAATCGCTGTTCGCTGATAGCTAAAAAAAAATATAAAATCTCTTGACACATAAACCCATAATAATTATGATTATAGTATATCTTAATTGAAGTTGTTAATCATGTTTACAGACTTTGTTCCGAATCCTGATAATAATCCAGAGTGTCTAATTCCGGGGAATACTTCTCAGTTTTTTTTCGGGAAGAAAGAACCGGTTGAGCACAGGTTAAAGGGCTCCCGTAAGGCAGTAATGAATACCATATATTCCCTGTATAACCAGGGCTACGCACAACTTTATGAGTGGACTCCTCTGGAGCCGAGTGGCATGCCTGGAGAAGTGATTAGTACTTTAACCAGGTACCTAATTCTGGATTAAGATTTTAAGCAGTTGGGGGGTTTTCCCCCTAGCTATAAGACCAGGTCTAATCAAGTAGGATAATGATCGGACTGGTCATGGAACAAAGTCACATAACATAAGTAGTGAAATCGACTTACTGTGGATTTCAGCCAGCCGTGGATATTATTTCTACGGCTATTTTTTTATGGTTAGGAGGTTGAAGGTTAGGAGGTTGAAGGTTAGGATATTGAACGCGCAAGCGTGGCCTTTTAGCCAAGGTTAGCAGGTTGTTCGCGTTCGCGCAGCGGAGGCCGAAGGCCACAAGCGTGGCCTTTTGGCCAAGGTTTACTGTTGAAGGTGATCAGAATCTACATTCCGCACTTCAAAATCTAGTATCAAAGAAATCTAAAAAAGACTCCCAACTAATGACTAACCAGAATCCTAAATTACTGGAAAGCAAAATAGCAGAAGTCAAGCGGCTCGTTAAAGAGAGGATTCAACTACACGTAAACGATCCCAGAATCACCGATTACGGGGAAAAATTAACCGAGGTAATTGGTTCAGATCTTATAACGGCTAAGGCTATACTCAATGCCATTGACCAAGATGAGCTGTTCTGGGTCAGTGAAGTCTTCGAGAATATCTCTGCCAAGCTTCAATCCCGCTCCTTTGTACTATTCTTGATGGAACTGGATCAGAAATACCCAGAGATACATATGGAAGGAGAAATCAAGTACGCCAAATTAGTCATTGGTTGGAAAGACTCTTAACATGCATAAAGTGCGCCGCGCGCCTGTAGGTTGGGTTGAGGTACCAAACCCAACATTTGCACTAGCTTTGTTGGGTTTAATTAATTACAAAGCGTCAGTAGTCAGGGGCGAAATTTGAAGAAGGTGGGTTACGGTGCGGATAAAAACTGATTAGTAATTCCTCAAAATCCTGGCTGTACCTAACCCACCCTACGAACTCTTTTTCTCCCCTCTCTGCCTAGACTCCCCACACTCCTATGACTTCACTCCAGACTGTACCCGCCACAGCATGGCATAAATTCCCTGTTGCTCTAACAACTCTTCATGTTGTCCTTGCTCTACTATTTTGCCTTGGTCGATGACATAAATACAATCGGCATTGCGGACTGTGGACAACCGATGAGCGATCGCAATGGTTGTGCGATTTTGGGTAATCTTTTCTAGGGAGCGCTGAATGGCGGCTTCGGTTTCATTATCAACAGCGGAGGTGGCTTCATCCAGAATCAAGATTGGGGGGTCTTTCAAGAGTGCTCGTGCGATCGCAATTCGTTGCTGTTGTCCTCCAGATAGTTTCTGACCCCGCTCTCCCACAATGGTGTCATAGCCTTGGGGCAGTTCCATGATAAATTCATGGGCTTCTGCGGTCTTAGCGGCAGCAACTATTTCCTCGGTGGTGGCATCAAAGGTGCCATAGGTGATATTCTCTTCTACGGTGCCGTGGAATAAAAATACATCCTGGCTAACTAGACCAATAGCATGGCGTAAGTCTTTGAGCTTCAGCTGTCTGATGTCAATCCCATCAAGGGTTATCGAACCTGCTTGAATTTCGTATAGTCTTAATAACAGTTTCACTAAGGTACTTTTACCAGACCCTGTGGAACCTACTATCGCGATAGTCTTGGTGGCGGGGATGTGGAGGGAAAGATTTTCTACCACAGGGGGGCGATTACGGTAGGCAAATGTGACATTATTTAATACCAATTCCCCCTTAACCTCAGACCTAGGCAATGGTGTATCCCCAGAGTGCATGGCAATTGGGGTATCCAGCAGATTCATTACCCTAGTAGTGGATGCCATGGCTCGTTGATACTGATCGAGGGTGTTACCCAGTCGAGTTAATGGCCACAGCAAGCGCTGAGTCATGAAAACTAAGACACTGTAGGTTCCTACTGCTAGTTCCCCGGCGGCTGCGGACTGACCACCGTAAAGCAAAATTCCGGTAAAGCCAAATAGGATTAACATCCGAATCAAAGGCACAAAGGCCGCAGAAAATGCGATCGCTTTCTGGTTACTGTGCTGATACCCTAGACTTTGTGACTCTATCCGCTTGGCTTCATAGTCTTCTGCTGTAAAGCTTTTAATGGTAGTAATCCCAGTTAGATTATTGGCTAACTGTCCATTGAGTAACCCTACCTTTTCCCGAACTGCTGCATAACGGGGAGCAAGCAGACGTTGAAAGGTAATCGAACCCCAGAGGATAAAGGGGATAGGAATCAGAGTTATCCAAGCTACATTGGGAGCAAGGATAAAGAAGCCCGCACTGACAATAATAATGGTTGTGGCTACCTGGAGAATTTCGTTGGCACCAATATCGAGAAAGCGTTCTAGTTGGTTGATATCATCACTTAGGATAGACATCAATCCCCCTGTACTACTATCTTCAAAATACGCCAGTTCCAACGATTGCAGATGAGAGTAACCATCTAGGCGCAATTCGTGTTGAATGGTTTGAGCCAGATTCCGCCACAATCGTTCGTAAGCATATTGAAAGGCGGATTCCAATCCCCAAACAATAAAGCTCAGAAATGCCAGCAATACCAGTTGGCTAAAGATATCCGTTACTCCTAGATGGGCAATCAAGGAATCTTGTTGTTTGACCACCACATCCACTGCCATCCCAATCAAGACCGGAGGGGCTAGGTCAAAGATTTTGTTGAGGATTGAGCATGCGATCGCTTTCCAGATTAGGGAACGATGGGGCTGAGCGTAACCAAGCAGCCGCTGGATGGGAGAGTTGGAATGCTTACGCTGATTTGGTTTTGACGTTAACCTTGAATTTCGTTTTGACTTTAACGTTGAATTCAACACAGTAATTAACCCTGACTGATCAGGCAGAATGGGTTGTTATAGCCCTACGCACAAGGCAACAGGCAACAGGCAACAGGCAACAGGCAAAGGTGCGCTTGACCTATTAAGAATTCAATTCGCCACGGGTCGCACCTAAAAGTTTACTCAAACACCTTTTGCTACTTTTATCAATGTCAAACACCTTAATGCGTAGTGCTATAAGTCTAGAGATTGACATCAATGGTTAATTATTATACCGTATAGCACGGCATCCCTTAAATCCCTCTTTAATTTTGCCTCTTGCCTCTTGCCTCTTGCCTCTTGCCTCTTGCCTCTTGCCTCTTGC
>WTKN01000161.1 GCA_011524395.1 Moorena sp. SS36440bin_2 | reverse complement strand
AAAAATAAAAAATAAAGGTAATGCTGTTATCACAGTTTAAATGCATAACAGCTTACTGTTAAATCCTTCTGCTGTGGATAAATTAGATCATCGTTAAATGAGAATCCGCAAACTGATACCCAAACAAACTCTCTGGCCCTTAATATCCCATTGCTGGCGAGAGGCAGTAACTGAGGGCATGGCTACATTTATCTTAGTTTTTGTTGGCACTGGTGCTGTCATGGTTAATCACATCACTAGTGGAGCCTTAACTCATTTGGGCGTCAGTTTTGTTTTTGGAGCAGTGGTCGCTGCTTTAATCTATGCCACAGGACATATTAGCGATGCCCATATTAACCCAGCTGTGACTCTTGCTTTCTGGGCTAGTGGCTTTTTTCCCGCTCGCAAAGTTTTACCTTATATCCTCGCTCAATGCATTGGTGCGATCGCTGCTTCAACATTACTGTTGTTGACACTGGGGTATGTTGCTGATCTTGGCGCAACTCTGCCTCTACAAGGGAACTGGTTTCAATCCTTAGTGCTGGAAGTAGTACTCACCTTTATCTTAATGTTTGTGATCTTAGGCTCTGGTCTCGACCGCCGTGCTCCCATTGGCTTTGCTGGTTTGGCTATTGGCTTAACCGTAGCATTAGAAGCAGCTTGCTTCGGACCAATTACCGGTGCCAGCATGAATCCAGCCCGTTCATTGGGGCCAGCCCTAGTAGCTGGGATTTGGCAACATCAATGGATTTATTGGGTTGCCCCAATTGTAGGAGCGCAATTAGCTGTGATTGCTTATCGGCAACTTTCCCATGGATTTAGGGATATTAAATAAAAGCATAGCTAGCTAAAAAGTAACCAGTAACAATTACTAAATAACAACTAATCAATAACAAATCACTATGAAACAAATCATGTTTGTTTGTAAAAGAAATTCCTGCCGTTCTCAAATGGCCGAGGGGTTTGCTAGAACCTTAGGAGAAGGGAAGATTTCTGTTACTAGTTCTGGACTAGAAGCAAGCCGAGTTCATCCTACCGCAATTCAAGTCATGGATGAAATTAATATAGATATTACTGACCAGACCTCTAATCCTTTAAAGGATTTCAAGGCTGAAGACTATGATGCTGTCATTTCCTTGTGCGGCTGTGGTGTTAATTTACCAGAAGCCTGGGTATTACGAGATGTTTTTGAAGATTGGCAGCTCGATGATCCTGATGGGCAACCACTAGAGACCTTTCGCCGTGTCCGAGATGAAATTAAAGAACGAGTAGGTAAGTTAGTGGAAACTTTGAGCTAATTAGTTGGTTTACGGTTAATTTCAATGACTTATAAACAGCCTATTTATCTACTAATGATTTGATACTTTACATTACTATTACCTTCCGGAGGATTTTGGATAAAATCAAATAAATGGTGAGCTAACTCTAATTTAGTGCAGCGATTAATCTGTTGATGACGTCCTCTGTTATCAATCAAAATTGCTTGGTTGGTATCACTGCCAAAACCAGCATTTGGTTTGTCAACTGGGTTAGCTACAATTGCATCCAATCGCTTCTTGTTTAATTTTTGTAACGCAGGCTTGATAATATCTCCAGTTTGTGCAGCAAATCCTACTAAATACTGATGGGGGTGTTTCAGTCGTCCCAATTCAGCTAGGATATCTGGCACTGGTTTTAAAGGTAGAGCAGCAGGAAGTCCATGCTTCGGTATCTTCATCTCCTGGTAGATTCCAGGGGTTACATCTGCTACTGCTGCTGCCATCACAATCAAATCAGCATTGGGAAAATTGGCTAGCATCGCCCGATGCATCTCAGTAGCACTCACTACTGGAATTGTCCGGATACCCATCGGTACTTCCCAAGTAGCTGGTCCATGAACTAGGGTGACAATTGCTCCCCGATTTCTGGCAGCTTGGGCTAGGGCTAGTCCCATCTTGCCTGTGGAGGGATTCCCAATAAAGCGTACTGGATCTATATATTCCCGAGTGCCACCAGTACTGATTAAAACTTGTTTACCGGCTAAGTCTCTTTTGCCACCAGTGTAGAGCAGGGATTGGATAGAGGCGATTATCTCCTCTGGTTCTGCCATCCGTCCTGCACCAATGCGATCGCATGCTAACCGTCCTGCTGTTGGACCAACACTATAATACCTGGGGTCACTTAACAGCTGTTGCCAATTTCGTTGCACTGACTGCTGCTTCCACATATCTGTATTCATAGCTGGTGCCAACAAAATAGGGCAACTAGACGCTAGAACCGTATTGGTTAGTAAGTTATCTGCTAAGCCATAAGACAACTTACCTAGGGTATTAGCCGTCAGAGGAGCAATCACCAATACTTCTGCCCATTCCCCTAATTCAATATGCACCGGGCGTTCGTGCTTTGCTTGCCAGAATACGTTGTCTGTATAAGCTGGATGGCGAGAGAGGGTACTTAGAGTCAAAGGAGTGATAAATTTTTCAGCTCCCTGGGTTAGAATTACCCTTACTTCAGCCACCTCCTTAAATAGGGTAGAAACAACCTCACAAACTTTATAGGCAGCGATGCCCCCACATAAACCAATTAAAACTCTTCTACCCTTATTCACGCCTCGTCGTAAGCTTCCATGTCCAGTAAATAGAGATAGGGTTGCGCTAACTCTGGACGCTGAAACGCCAGTGCCCGCAGTAGATGCCAATCTTTGAGTCCTTCAAATGCGCCAGAGTAATCATCCAGCTCTAGACGTGCAGCCAACTTGGCAACGTCCTCTGCACTGAGAGCTGAAAGGTCACGTTGGGAAATGGTCGTAGTTGCCATTGCTCACGCCTCTCTTACTTAGCTTTTTTGTTAACAGTTGTACGTCTTCGACAACTTTACTTCTATTATCCCTATTTAGTGACACGACTGACTATAGATAATACCAGCTTTAGGGTGAAGTATTCGTAAATTTTTTGTTAGTTTTTAGGGGTCATTTGTATGGAGGCTTACTATAGAAATACAAATTATCCACAAACTAACTATTATTAGTTAGTTATAACTATTCCGTTTTCAAGCCCTGGCTCTGATTGGGTGGCACGGATTTTTGGCAATAGCGATCGCTATTGCCAAAAATCAGCAGTCTCCAGCAGTTGTATTCAACTGCTGGAGACTGCTGATCGTTGGTTCATTAGACATTTAGCATGCTACGTCTCTACTTTTTCGTCACTAAGGAAATTTCAAGGAGATTTATCTGACGGTAACCGGGCTAGGATTATAATGAACTGGTAATTATAGAGACTTGTGGTACAAAAAAAACGGTCTCAATTATCAATAAGACCGCTTAATCAAAAAAATGCTGACTCAATGTATAGTAAGTCCGAAATAGGCAAAAAAAATTTTTCTAGGAATCAACTACTTGGAAAGCCTGATCACTTACCAAATATAACACTATATAGATGGTATTGCTAGATCATACTTTGCCTGAAAGGGAAAGGGGAACGGAGAACCTCATATCAGTCAAATATCTTAACTTATAACCTTAGGGCGTTTGTAAATTAGCAATGACCAATTACTAGTTACCAATTAGCAATTATAAATTAGAAGTAGTGGGGAGAATTACTAATATAAAATCTCCCATCTCTTGCCAGAATCGACCAACTCTCAATCAGGTAAAAGTGTAAGGCTTAACGAGCTTTCCTTTCTGCCCTTGACCCTTGTTTGGCAGCAATTTCCTGGACCAAAATATCAAACGCTTTAGCATACTGAGCATCATCCAAGGTGCCAACTTTGTCACGATTTTTCTGCAAGTCCTTACGCTGTTCATCCGAAAGCTCAAACACAATATCTGGTTCAATTCCGGACTTATTAATATCGCGACCACTAGGGGTAAGATACTTAGCAATGGTTACTGCCAGACCTGAGCCATCTCCAAGCCCTCGGACGGATTGGACTAAGCCCTTACCAAAAGTCTGAGTTCCTACCAAGATAGCACGTTGATTGTCTTGTAAAGCACCCGAAAGAATTTCGCTAGCACTAGCTGAACCACCATCCACCAATACCACTAATGGTTTATCAGTCAGAGAGCGATTAATTGCTTTCTGGTATTCGGATTTGCCGATTCGGTTAACTGTTGACACAATCGTACCGGAATCAAACCACATCCGAGCAATCTCAATACTGGCATAAAGTAGCCCCCCAGGGTTAGAGCGCAGATCTAAAACATAGCCACTAACCTTCTGTTCTTCTAACTTTCGGATTGCTTCCCCCATCTCCTTTGCGGCGTTAGCACTAAATTGAGAAAGGCGAATGTAGCCGATGCCATAACCATCTGAAGTTTCCCGATAGCTATACTTTACAGGGTGGATTTCAATCCTCGCTCGTGTAATCGGATAGTCAACTACCTTTTGGCCTCGCTGAATGGTCAAAGTCACAGAAGTCCCTGGCTTGCCTCGGATCAGTTGTACTGCATCGTTAACATCCATACCTTCGGTACTCTTGCCATCAATTTTGATAATCATATCCTTTGCCAGGATTCCCGCTTTAAAAGCTGGGGTATCCTCAATAGGGGAAATCACCATCAACTTTTTTGTTTCTTCATCCAGGGCAATCTGAATACCTACACCAGTTAATTCCCCAGATGTATCAATCTGCATATTCTTGAACTCTTCGGGATCCATAAACCGGGTGTAAGGATCGTCCAAGGGCTCTAGCATTTCTCGGATTGCCTTGTAGGCTTGTTCCTTGCTACTGTAAGACCGATTCAGATAATCTTGGCGAACTTCTTCCCAATCAACTTGGTTGAAGGTAGCATCTACATACCTGCGGTTAATAATTTGCCAAACTTCATCAACTAGCTCCTTAGGACTCTCGCGAAAGAAAGCCTGACTTTGAGATAGATGAAGACCAGCTCCTGTAACTGCTACAGTTGTTAGGACTACTGCTGTCGCACCAAGAACCAGGCCACGTTTTGTAATTACCATAATCCTTTCGCTTAAGGTCGGGAAACTAATGCAAAGGAGCTAAGCTAAATCTAACGAACGGGGATGTCAGACAGCTCCTATGCAAATCAATCTGAGACTGACACCCCCTTGTTCAATTTTGGGTAGTCTAACCCTTTTAAGATACCCCTATGGCTATAGCCTTTTAGGGGTCATCTGTGTTGTTGATTAGGGTCATGAGGATGTTATTTATCCATACTAACCTCATTAGCTAATCACGCCATCATACCACCACACCACACCACCATAATCCCATCTAGCTGGGATTTCAAGAAATCAACTATCCTTACTAAGGATAAGCAAGCTGGGGGTATCAGTCCCATATTATTAACTTTCCTCCCACCCAACTTCCCCTCCGGAAAATTATTGTGGTCATTGGTTTTCATCGTTAGTTGTTCAATGATTACCCATTCACCATTTCCCAGTCTAACATTACCGCAAAAGACCTACTAATTATTCTATTTGATATGGCTGTTTGTAATCAGCTGACAAAGTTGGCGATCGCTTTCTCTGACTTCTGGGTTGTTTTGGAGATAATTTCTTAGCCAGTGGCAGCTTTTATCTAGCAGATCGTCTAAATTCAAATTCCAGATTGCCACTGTACCATCTTCACTAGCTACTGCCAAGGCTGTTCCATCATGGCTCCAGCTAAGATTTGTGACGCGATGCTCACCAGCTTTCAAGGTTTTGATCAGGGTGTCGTCGAAGCGCCATAGTTGAACCTGGTTGTCCCAGCTGCTAGTTGCCAAAATTTTGCCTTTGGGGCTAAAGCGGACTTTGGCTACACTATCAGTATGACCTTTGAGGGTTGATTGTAAAGTGCCATCTTTGCGCCAGAGTTTCACTGTGTTATCATAACTCGCTGTTGCCAAGAACTTGTTGTCGGGTGAGAAGCTGAGATCCAAAACCCAATTGCGATGACCTGGTAGTGTTTTCAGAAGCTGCCCATCAGCACTCCACAACTTTACCGTTTGATCATCACTGGCCGATGCCAATCGCTGACTATCCTGGCTAAACTTAACTGCATTAACCCGCTCACTATGACCAGTCAGGGTATGAAGCCATTTACCAGTGCGATCCCAAATTTTGACTGTCCTGTCGCGACTGGCAGACGCGAGGCGCTCCGAGTCAGGACTAAAACTAACATTCAATACCCAGTCCTGATGTCCCTTTATTGTTTTAATCAAAGTACCGCTACGATGCCAGAGTTTCACCGTGCCATCTCGACTACCAGAGGCAATTAGCTCACCATCAGGACTGAAACTGATGCTGTAGACTCGATCTTGATGCCCTGTTAAGGTTTTGAGCAGGTTTCCGTTGCGATCCCAAAGCTTAACAGTTCTGTCATTACTAGCTGTGGCAATCTGTTGAGAGTCTGGAGAAAAGGTTACATCCTGTACATCATCCTGATGCCCTCTTAAAATCACGTGAGACTGATTAATACTACTCCAGAGCTTGATAGTTTTATCGTGGCTGGCTGAAGCCAGAATTAGTTGGTCAGTTTGAGGGTTGGATGGTTGTAGAGGGATATGGGACTTGGTGTGAGCTAGGTTGTCTTGAGAACTAAAAGATTTAGTAGGACTGAAACTGACAGCACTAACCCCATCGCTGTGTCCCTTAAAGGTGTTGATTAAAGTGCCTTCACGATTCCATAGCCGCACTGTATTATCATCACTGGCAGAGGCTATCAGCTGACCATCAGCACTGAAAGCAACACCATTAACCCATCGCTGATGCTTGGGAAAGGTTTTGATTAGCTTGCCATTGGCACTCCACAACTTTACCGTTTGATCATCGCTAGCGGAGGCAATTAACTGACTATCTGGACTAAATACTACACAGTTAACCTGAGCGCTATGTCCTCTAAGAGTATTTAGCAATTTTCCCGTTTGACTCCACAGCTTAATGGTGTTATCAGCACTAGCAGAAGCAATGATCTGGCCATCTCCACTAAAGCTTACGGACCGCACTACACCCCGGTGACCGGAAAAGGTTTTAATTAATTTGCCATCAACAGTCCATAATCGAATTTTTTTATCTTTGCCAGCTGTAGCAATGATCTGGCCATCTCGACTAAAACTGACACTGTATATATGACCGGCATCAGGGGTAATTATTCTGACTAGCTCGCCAGTTTGACGCCATAGTCTAACTGTGCCATCCCAGCTACTAGAGGCAATTAACTGACTATCTGGACTAAAGGATACGCTGGTTACACTATCTTGATGACCTTCTAGGGTTTGGAGCAACTTGCCATCAGAATGCCACAGTTTGACCGTTTTATCGCGGCTGGTGGAGGCAATAAACTTACCATCTGGGGAAAAACTGATGCTGGAAACAATATCACTATGTCCTTCGAGTCGATTATGTTCGGAAACTGAATAAACTGCCTGGGACAGAGCTGTGATTACTTGTAGACTGGTATCTGCCTCTACTGTTCGAGATGGTAGATATTGCTGCTCTTCCTGTTGTAGTTTTTTTGCCGCTCTTAACCCTTCGAGCAAAGCATCAAAGGTTTTATTGGATACGAAAAGAGCTTCTGAAGAGGCACTCAGGGCACTAAGCATAGCATTGATTCGTTGAGCTTCGGCTCGCCATCTCAAGCCACCATTGGTCACTGCTAAAAGTGCCATCACTGTGCTAATGGCAATAGCACGCAGTCGTTGTTTACGAACTCGCAAAAGTTGACTCTCACTTTGTTTTAGCCGTACTCTAATATTAGATTGGGTACGTTGCTTATATTTTTGACGAATCGGTATAACTAAATAATCATGAATTAGCTGATATCGGTTTTGTGGTGTTTCTGGCACTTGGAAGACTAAACCGGAACCGACCAAAATTTCCAAAATCAAGGGGATTTGAGTTAGTGTGGAGTTGTCCCAATTGGACAGTACTAACTCAGCTTGAGTTTTCAACGGACGGGTACCTCGTTGATCGGTTAAGGAGAATAAAACTTCCCAGACGGCATCTTCATTCTCTGGCCCACAATCATAAATAATTTGGGTAAGCGATCGCTCGACTAGAACTGTTTTGGGGTCATGTCCCAAAGCTCGGTATCCTTCAAGGGTAGTAATTTTTTCCGCTTGTAGCTGAGCACCCACGACTTGTAACTCAATTAAGCGCACCACTCCCGTATTGGTGACTAAATCCTTTACCAGTGCTTCGATTAGAGCAGGTTCTAACTTAAACTGAGATACTGCTGTTAAGGAGTGAATAACGTTTTTGGCATTCTCTGGAGACAGATCACCTAAGTGATAACGCAGCTTCTGATCCAGGATATTGTTGTTAATCACACTAAGATCCTTAAAGCGCTCAAACTCTAACAAGTAATGTAGATAATCTTCTCGCATAGACAAGATTATTTTTACAAAGGGGAGATTCAGAGCCTGGGCTAAAAAATTATAAAACTGATGTCGTTGCTCTAAGTCGGTAGCAAGGAAAAAAAATTCTTCAAACTGGTCAAAAATCAGGACGGTTAATAAGTTATGCTGGGAACACCGATACAACTTATCGAGAATTGGTTTAAGGATTAAAGGTTTTTCACCGCAGGGGTTGCAGTCGGGTAAGTTGTTAGCCGTAGGCGTTCCCTTCGGGTAGATTGTTCCCCTTAGGCGTTCCCTTCGGGTAGGTTGAACGGTTAAAGGTGAAACGTTGGCATCTTTAAACTTGAAGACTACTGTACTTGCTAATTCAAGGTCTAGACGTTTTTCCAGCTCACCGAGCCAATTCCTGTAAACGGTTTGCACCACCGTCAAGGTTTGTCTCGCACCAATAATTCTGGAGCTAAGTGCAGGAACTAAACCAGCATTAATCAGGGAACTCTTGCCAACCCCAGAAGTCCCATGAATCACGGTTAGTTTGTGGTCATTGCGGCTAATGCGTTCGAGCAGGCCGTTGACATCGGTTTGACGTCCAGCCGCTGCGATTTCTAGGGCTGATGCACAAAAACCTTTCTTGGTAATTGTTGCGTCAGTTTCTCGACTTGGCTCGACACTCTGTAACGGAGCCATACCAGCAAAGGTAGAAAACCTAAACTGTTGTTCTATCAAGCGTTTTTGTTGCTTAAGTTCAAACCCTCGTTGATATGCTTTTTGCTCAAAGTAGAGCGATCGCAATTCCTCCAACAACTCCATGAACAGTTGAGGCTGCTGCTGTAGAGGGTTGGGCTCGATAGTGTTGAGGTTTATAGCTTGTTCAAGATAATTAATGGCAGATTTTGGCTTGCCCAGCTGACGCACAGATCTAGCAGCTAGCAGTAGATAGGAAGCTCGATGGCAAAGCTTTTGAGGGTTGAGAGTTGGCTGAGATGTTTCCAGAGTGCGCACAGCTGTGAGGGCTAAGTTTATAGCATGGTTCCAATTCGATTGCTCATAGGCAACTGTTGCCAAAAAGCCATAGGCTCGAGAGAGCTGAACTGGATTATCTTGAGTGTGAGGCTGTGCCAGAAACGCTAGCGCTAAAGCTTCTAATTCTGTCCAATGTTCCAGGTGTTGTAGGACTTCTCCCAATTTTATGGTCAACTGAGCCACCAAGTCCAAGCGTCCTGTTTTAGTAAACAGGTCAATGGCAGTACAGAAGTTTTTCTGGGCTTGCTCCCACTGATAGCAACCGATGGAGTCTTGTAACTGGGCTTGACGCCAATAGCACAAGCCAATGTGATGGAACACTAAACCAAGCCGTTCTAAACCTGAAGGAGTGAGGGGGGGATGAGAGAAGGGGGGGATTGAGTGGTTAGTTTGCCCAAGACGTTGCTCGAAACAGTTACCTGTGTCAATTGTGCCTTCTTTTCTCTTCCTAGAAGCTATACCTAGGATACTTGTACATGCTTTTACCGGTTTAACCTGTTTACAATAGTGTTCATCTGAATCGGGAGCCTCACTGCCGAAGCAGCCGCCCCATTCTCCTATATTCTCCTGCCAAAAATTTAGACTCTGCTGATAATGCTCCAAGGCCAGATTAATCTGGTCATTTTCAAAGGCATCTCGCCCAAGAATAAAATGCTTGCTAGCTAGTAGCACAGAATCTACGCTGATGTCATGAGATTGCAAATCCTGTAATGCCCACTCAAATTCTTGGCGTCGGGGGCAATCGGGAGCCAAAGAAAGCACCTTGTTGGGCAAAAACTCTCCCAAGTCTCTAGCCAAAATATTGGCAAAGATTTCATCTGCAGTTAAATAACATAAAGCGAGTAATTGGTCAATAGTAAGTTCAAACCGAATTGAGGTAGTAGCCCAATTTTTAAGATATGGAGCAAGCCTAATCAACTTTTGAAGTCCCTTGTCAGTTACCCATACCACTAAGGGACAGGTTAAGCATTTGGGCAATTCATCTCGCACCTGGTTAGCTGAAAGTAGTACCTGGTTGATGCCATCAACTAACTCTAGACCCGATACCATTAGGGCAGATGTTGTCCCATACTGTTGGGTGGTAAAGATATTACTAAATAGAGTTTGACTAGACTTGTTACAAACTAGCTCACCTATGGTGAGCTCTGTAATTTCTCGGACGTACTGCCATATTTGCTTCCTAAATAACTCGTAGTTGCATCGCACCAAAATCAGTGCAAATTCTCCTTGGGAGAACATTATTGCCCGGGATAGGGTTAATAGAGAGCGAGCACTGTATGGGGCTAGTGTTTCTGGGGGATTTTGCTGCTTCATGTCACTAACCTTTTGACCCCTACTGGTAGAAATTACCTATTACTAGGGTGATTTTCCCTCTAGATAGTAAGATTACTATCAGAACTTATCGGTAAGTACGGGGTTTTACTGATAAAAAACAATAAGTATAATCACGCCTTACTGAATAAAAACGTCTATCATAAGTACCTTGATAAAGAATTCAGTAATTACTACCACTTATTTAATAAATATATTTAATGAAAATCCTGACTAACAATGATAAATTCACTTATTGAGCCTGAAGTCCATAGGGTGGATGTCAGTGATTTCCCGGAATTTTTCATTTTTTATAGTGGGGTGGAACTATAAGTTCCTAGATGAAAACAGGTAATACTGTTGAACTATCAGGACTTCCGCAGTAACTCTACCTGTAAAGGCGGCGGTTGTTCTGACTAGATCGGTTTTCAACTCAATTAGTAATAAAATTTGTCCCTTGAAAGCAATTGGTAGGTGTTAGGTTCTACATGAAGGGATGTACCTTTCCTGACGGGAGTGAATCTGAAGGCTAAGCTAATGTCATAGCAAGCGTTGAGAGAAAGTTCTTCCTCAAAAAGATAAGGGTGATTGACAGGTAAGGTTAGAATATGATTTCGAAAAGGATTCTTAGCAAACTAAGAAATTCCCTTGAGTTATAATTTCGAGGTCAATAGTTCGGCTCAATTTTCCAGAACACCCAACACTCTGCACCCTGCACCCAACGACCCTACACCTCCCTCTCTAGCAAAATCCCCTGGTTTCCAAGGGATTTTAACCTTGTCACAGAGCTAGAGACCGAAACTTTTCTGTTTCTGCTAAGGCTGGGTTTATCCCAAACCAGCGCCCTTGTTGATCTTGGTATTCATAGACAAACATACTGCGCAACAAGGTTTGATATTCTTGTTCCCCCTTGACGGACTGCTGTTGTACGACTTGAGATAGCAACTTCCACTCTTCCTCTTCAACAGCCAGAGTCAAATCATCTCGGTATCCCTTAATCACACGCTCTAAACAACTCCTGGAAAAGGGCGGGTCTTCCTGTTGCAAACAGTTATACAGCAACCCTAACAAGTTACGGACATGACCTCCACTAATCCGACACATCCGGTCGAGGGTTTCTGGGCTATCAAATACTAGTGGAATCAGGGTTAGTCGCTGTTGAGAATCAACCATTGGAAAAGCTCGGGCTAGCAATAGCTGTCGCAGTAGTGCCATACCTTCTGGATAGTCAGTACCATCCCGTAACTGTATGGGCACCATGGGCAAAATTTTGGGAGCTACACCACCACCGACTCGATTTTTGAGAGTTTCATACTCGTTGGAGAACATTAAGGATAAGGGTAGAGTGTAAACCACATGGCAGTTCAAACGCCTTAACTGAGTACCACGGTCGATAAAGAGATACTCTGGCTGGGAGCGACCTGAAGCCATGGAACGATTATCAACTCGGTCAAGATTATCAATAATCACCACCAAACCCTTTTTGCCAAGCAATTTCAGCTGCTGAATCGCTGATTGTAAAATTTCTTCGTTGATGGCATTCAAAATGCTTTGGGTGCGGGGTTCTAGGTGCTGTCGTAGCAGTTGGCGTTGCTGAGGACTGTCTTTACTTCTGGCTGTAATCTTGGCAACGCCTACCGAAAATTCGGCTTCTGTTGAAAACTCAATAGGAGTTTGCAAAAAGTCTTTGATTTCATTAAATAATTTACTAAAGTAACTGGGTTTGAGCTGTATGCTGATCGCTTCTAGGCTTTCACAGACTGACCTAGCGATGCTGAGTAAAATGTCACTGACATCAACATCCACCATGTCTAGGTCTTGAGAGGACTCAAAATAAACAACATGAAATTGCTGTTTCTCCAACTCGGCTTTAAGTCTTAACAACTCAGTAGACTTACCACACCCAATATGACCAGTAAACAATTGACAGGTAGGTTCATCTGGTGACAGACGGGTAATGGTTCGTCCTAAAGCTTCGATAATCTTTCCTCCCCTGACAGCGGAAAAATCGATATAGTATGGATGGTCTCCTGGATTACCCATATCTAAGGTTTTAGCTGGGTTACACGCTTTGAAAAATCTTGGTAGATGCAGTTCCATAAATGAACCTCCCACTCCCTGTGGTGATGGTTATGGTTTACAGAAGGCGGTTAGAAAGCCCACTCCTTTAACAGGGTGAGATAGAAAGCCTCGCCAGTAAATAGTCTTTTGTAAAAGACTAATCATTAATCACTGGCCCATCCCACGACTAAGGTACGTGGGATCACTTAACTATAGAGGACTGCTGCCGGCAGCAATGCCAATTCCTATCAGGCTGATGGAACCTGTTAAGTATAAAACGTGGGAACCTAGTAGTGGTTAAATTAAAAAAAGTATTTGGTGCTCTCTGAATGCTTGCTAGCTAGTAGCACCGAATTGCAAAGTTCAAATCTTGTCGTTACCCAGATTTTTGGGTAGATTGGCGTGAAGCGATCGCGCCGCAGCGCAAACGCCCACAGGCCAATTGTCAGGCTTACTTCAAGTCATAAATGTACTCTGTCGATTGATCGGTAGTAGATGACCAACATCGCATCAGTCTCTCAATCACAATTGTCTAATCGACGCAAACAAATGCGACGGACACGCCGGATTAAATTTTATCAAAGGATTTGGCGTACACTTTTGGTGGGCAGTATGGCTGGAAGTTTACTCTGGGCAATAACTTTACCAGATTGGATGATTCGTCACCCAGAACAAATCGAGATTCAAGGGAATTATTGGCTTTCTGCTGAAGCGATTCGCTCCCTGCTGCCTTTATCCTATCCCCAGTCTTTACTGCAAGTACAACCCCAAGTCCTTGCCGAGTTTCTGGAGTCTGAAGCTCCTATTGCTTCGGCTAATGTTAGCCGTCAACTCATACCACCAGGATTGACAATACAAATTAGAGAGCGTCAACCAGTGGCTATTGCTGAGCAGAGTAAGCCCGAAACCAGAAACACTAAAAACTCTACCCCAACGTTGGGTTTAGTGGATGAGCAAGGGATCTGGAGCCCCAAGAGCAGTTACGAACCACTCTCGGCCAACCTGAAGTTACCGAAGTTGAAAGTGATTGGTCAAAATTCCGTTTATCGTCCTTACTGGTTCGATTTTTATCAAGCTGTGAGTCATTCGGCTGTCAAAGTTTTCGAGATCGATTGGCGAAATCCAGGCAACTTAATTCTGAAAACCGAGTTAGGAAATGTACATTTAGGTCCTTACAGTGAAAGCTTCCCCACGCAACTGAGAGTTCTAGACCAGATGCGAGAATTGCCGAAGCGCACACAAAAAAGCCAAATAGCTTACATTGACCTGCAAAACCCAGACTTACCATCGATTCAAATGATCACAGACCATGACAGTGTGGAATCCAGAGTTAAATAAGGATAAGCGTTGAAGGTCAGACAGGTGTAAATCCCTAATCTGACAGCTAAACCGAGGTGATATTTCCAGCAACCTATGTTTTGTTTGAGGTCAGTTATCGGGCAAGTGAGCCAGCCTTTGCCAGGGTCTTTGGTTTTTCAATCAACTTACTCTATAGTTAACTCAGACTGCTACATATAACTTATAAAGATAAAGATAAACACTTACCCTCACCTCTTGCAATGACGCTTAATAGTAAACTAGGGCTTGCTGCTCAAAGTTCTAAAATCATCGCAGAAACAGATCTTTCATTAGGATCCGACAATACACATCCTTTTAGTAACTCTGTATTACAATTCGGTCAAACTTATGATTCTAATCGCATACCCAGGGAAGAAACTAGGAGTGACAATATCGTGCCAGGTAGCGTTGCAAAAATCAAGGTCATTGGTGTTGGCGGGGGTGGTGGTAACGCAGTTAACCGCATGATTGCCAGTGATGTCAGTGGAGTAGAGTTCTGGTCAATTAACACAGATGCTCAAGCACTAGCCCAATCAGCAGCACCCCAGCGCTTACAAATGGGGCAGAAGTTGACCCGAGGGTTGGGAGCAGGAGGGAACCCAGCCATTGGTCAAAAAGCCGCTGAAGAATCCCGGGAGGAAATTGCTCAGGCTCTAGAAGACACTGACCTGGTTTTCATTACTGCTGGTATGGGGGGTGGCACTGGCACAGGAGCTGCCCCGATTGTAGCAGAAGTTGCTAAAGAGATGGGTGCTTTAACTGTGGGAGTGGTCACTCGTCCATTTACCTTTGAAGGACGCCGTCGTACTACCCAAGCCGAGGAAGGAATTGCGGCTCTGGGGAGTCGAGTCGATACCCTAATTGTTATTCCCAATAATAAACTTTTGTCAGTGATTTCAGAACAGACTCCTGTTCAAGAAGCATTTAAAGTAGCTGATGATATCCTGCGTCAGGGGGTGCAAGGTATCTCTGATATTATTACTATTCCTGGCTTGGTGAATGTGGATTTTGCGGATGTGCGAGCGGTGATGGCAGATGCTGGTTCGGCTCTGATGGGCATCGGGATGGGTTCTGGAAAATCCCGAGCTAGAGAGGCAGCAGTAGCCGCCATTTCTTCTCCTCTGCTGGAGTCTTCTATTGAAGGGGCTAGAGGGGTAGTTTTAAATATTACTGGTGGCAGTGATCTGACCCTCCATGAAGTGAATTCAGCAGCAGAAACTGTTTATGAAGTGGTTGACCCCAATGCCAATATCATCTTTGGAGCAGTAATTGATGATAAGCTCCAGGGTGAAATTAGAATTACTGTGATTGCTACGGGATTTACCGGAGAAGCCCAGTCTGCACCTAAATCCGTGGAAACTCCCCTGAATCGGCGACCAATTGCTCCTACACCGATGCCCCCTACTCCCAAGGTTGAGCCTAAGAGTAGACCAGGATTAGATATTCCAGAATTCCTGCAACGGCGTCGTTTTCCCAGAGGACCAAAGGAGTAGAAAAAAACTGGCACAAATCCAGATGGCATGGAAGTAAAGCTTTCGCAACCTATAGCCAAGGCAAGACTGTTGTCGCTTCCCTTGGTAATTGCTGGTTTTACTACTAGGCGTGAAAAATTTCCTAGACATTGCTCCTAAGTCTGAACCCATGGGAAACTTTTTTCGGTTATCACTATCAATAGGGTGAATCAACCAGACTATGCATCGGGAGTTTTTGTTGACTATCTCCCTAGCTTTGAGCCAACAAGGGCTGCCCACAGATTAAAATTTCAACTATTCTTGCCTTGAATGAAGTTTAGCTATACTTATGACTTCTAATCACCGAACCAACCCCCCTATGCCCAAATCCAGTAGCGATCGTTACCCTAGTTCAACATCGGCAAACAAATCGAATACATACTGTCCGTCAGTACCAATTTCTGTATACCGGGAACTAGCAGCTGAGTTGCAAGCAACACAGGCGATGTTGGACTCTCTCCATTCTCAAAATCAGCATTTAGTTAAACAACATCAGCAGCTGCGACAGGAAGTTAAAAAAGTTATTAATTCAGCTCTGCATCTACAGCAGGTAATCAATTCCTTAGAACCAGTGAGTCCAGCTGAAGTCAATCGACCTCAGCCAGTAAAGCCACCGGAACCCCGTCAAGCTCCACCAATTCCATCCCAGCGCACCGCTACAACTATCCCAGGGGGTGAATTTTCCCCACCTCATAGGAAACCTCAAACCCCTCCATCTTCCTATCGAGAAACTTTAGTGATTGAACAACAAGACAATCGCTCCCTGCGAAGTTCCCAGCCAGAGGCAGTGTCATATGTCAATGGCTGGGTGTTGGTTATAGCAATCTTGGGAATTGTATTGAGCGCATTTGGTGCTGGCTTTTTAGTAGTGAAACCGATACTAGATAGTAATCGTTGAACCATTGTGCTGCTTGATTAATCGATTAATGGCGGGTTCTTCGAGATTCATCCGCCTAATCTAAGCTTTTACTAAACTTCGGCTGTATTCACCGCTATTTTCGCTTCCGCATTGCACCATTAACTGGAAAAGTACCATCATTACTCTCAAGGGTTTATCAGTTTTTAGCAGTTAATGGCCAAGTGTATAAAGCTTGCCAGGGTCAATTGTTCCGAGACAATTGGCTGATATCCGAATCTGTTTACTCAGATCAAGTCCACAGTCATTAGTCAGTGATGAAGGGCAACAAAAAACCTACTCAACCTGAGTTCTATATAAGCGATCGCTCCATGAACGAGTAAGGGATAGAAGATTTAGGCAACTAGGCTAGATTAAGGCTTTCAGCGTCAGGTTGAACTCAGGCTAAAATTCATTGTTATGTATAACTCATAACAATGAATTTTAGCAGAGTGAGTATTTAATGGGAAGTAGAACTGGTCGTACACAGCAAGGCATGGTCTAGATTGGTTGTCAGTGCTCTGTTCACCTGAGTTCGATATCAGCGTACACTCCAGAAAAAATCACGCTGCGCGCCTCTAAGGGCGCGAGCAATCCCTCGCGCCCTTGGGTCGCACCCCAATGTACTAAAACAACATTGATATCGGTAGCCATAGTTTATTAGGAAGATCTGACCAACAGACTTACATCTGTGAGCGATGCATTAAGGGAACAGGGGATCCAGGGTGGTCTTGGGGAAAACCCCCACTCGCCCTTTACATGAAGAATGGATTTAAGAAACACGAATCCGCAGCAAATCCATCAACGATAGGGGTTTGACAAAGTGTGTCTGCCAGAGTTGGGTTTGAATTGCTCGGGACACAACAACAAGGTAAAACTCATATCAATGACCACAATGGCAAGCAGTTCTCAGAAAGAGGATTTACAATGAACTATCAGGTTTCTATGAGTATGAGCGTGCAACTGTGATTCCCTATGACTTTCTAAAAGCGATCGCAAATGAACACGGTGTATCTAAAGCCGAGCTGGAGGTTGTGGCTTTGGCGATGGAGGGTCAATCGACAAACGCGATCGCAAAAACCCTCGACATTAGTGAACATGCAGTGCGCAAAAGACTCAGCGAGGTCTACAAAAAGTTTCCGATATCGGGGACAGGGCCTGTAAAGCTAACCAAACTGCAACAGCTGCTGGTCAATCGCTATCAGACTCATCTAGAAACCCAGGACATCTCCTCTAACTGCAGAAGCTATACCCCTATCTCTACTGTCCAATCCTCAAACCCCAAGCAGATGGATTGGGGTGAGGCACCAGATGTTTCTGTTTTCTATGGTCGCACTGAAGAACTACGCCAGTTAGAAACATGGATTGTTAAGGATCGTTGCCGATTGGTGGCACTACAGGGTATGGCAGGAATTGGTAAAACCACCTTGTCAGTGAAGCTGGCTAAACAAATTCAGGATCAGTTCAAGTATGTGGTATGGCGTTCCTTACGTCAGGCACCCCGGTTAGAAGATATCCTAGCAGCACTGTTCCAATCTTTATCTGGGTCCCTAGAAACTGTAGGATATGAAACAGCAGGAGGCTTAAACCCACTCCCTAGTTCTAAAACTGCTAAGGAGCTTATCTCCCAACTAATTGAGTACTGTCGCCAACACCGTTCTTTGATAGTCCTCAACGGTGCCGAATCTATTCTACAGATTGGTACACTTGCCGGCATCTACCGAGAAGGGTATGAAGGCTATGGTGAATTCATCAGACGCTGGGGAGAAGAACCCCATGAAAGCTGTTTGTTGATTACCAGTCAGGATAAACTCAGCGAAATTTCGTTACAAGAAGGAGAGACTTCACCTGTGCGTTCCTTAAAACTTGAAGGTTTAGGGGAAGCCGCTCAGTATATTTTGCAGGAAAAAGGGTTGTCTGGGCATAAAAACTGGAACTATTTAATTAAGGGGTATCGTGGCAATCCCTTGATGTTAAAACTTGTTGCCATAACCATAAAAGAAGTTTTTGATGGCAGTGTGACCGATTTTTTGGCAACTACCCTATTTACCCATGACGTTAGTGACTTTATCGAAGAAATCTTAGATCGGTTATCAGATTTGGAAAATAAAATTATATATACCATGGCTAGTCACAAAGAACCTGTAATTCTAACTCAATTACAGGATGAATTACTGGAGATATCGCCTCAGGAATTACTCAGGGCTCTAGCCTCCTTGAGACAGCGATCCGTAGTGGAGAAATCTGAAGGGGGATTCACCTTACCTCCTGCAGTCATGGAAGTGACTAACCAATTAATTGCTGAGCGAGAATAGTCATAATATCCTAGTTTACTAATTTTTTTGAACTATTAATATTTAAATTTTATAACTGAACTGGTTGATATCGAGTCCAGTTAATCAATTCGTATTCAGGTAAGTCGTTAATTGTGAATTTTTAATGGTCTACGGTCAATTAAAAATTCACAATTTACAACAATTAACAATTCATAAACAACCAAGAATGATAAGTATTCAATTGGAGATGATATGACTCAACAGGGTTTCTAGGCTTTAAATACAATAGCTGGATCAATACGAGTCACCTTTTGGATAGCGAACAAACCCGAAGTTACACACATCACCACAGTTATGCCAAAAACACCTGTTGCAGATACTGGAGTGATCAAAAGGATAATTCCTTTTGATTTAACCCACACACTCAACCCCCAGCAAAGGAGCATACCAGGCAGATAACCAAGAACAGCCATCCACAATGCTTGTTCGACAATAACACTATAAATAAAGCGATCTGGTGCGCCCATTGCTTTCAGGGTACCAAACTCTTTGATATGGTCAGAAACTGAGGCGTAGAGAATCTGAGTGACAACTACCATACCAACAATCACTCCCACAGCAGCACCTAGACCCAATACAAAACCAAGACCTGTTCGCACCTGCCAGTAATTTCGGGTCCTGCGTGCCATTTCAACCTTTGTATAAGCACGAGTCCCGGGTAAAGCAGCTTCTAAATTCTGCTTGAGTTGCTCAAGATCTTGACCTAGTTTAGCCTTTACGAGGATATAGGTAATGGGGTCTGTCAGGGTCAAAGGTGTAGGTTCAGGAATCTCCGACTCATCAGAGTTATTTAAAGACTTTGACTTTTCGTAAATAGTGGTACACTGCAAATTATCTGAAGATTCTACAGTGCAGTTAAGCTTAGAGGTATAGCTTGTGTTGATATAGGTATTTGCATTTTCTAAGGAAGCAAATAAAAATGGGCTAGCTACAAGGGATTGACTCTCTGTGGTTAGGCCGACTAATCGAGCAGGCAAGAAATTAACCGTAGCGGTATCACCGATATCTTTCACATTTAGCGTCGGTAATCTGCTTTGATCCACCATAACCGTGTAAGGCTCCTTAAGGGTCTTCAGTCTACCCCGAGTGATTTTTCCAGGTTGGAACAGTGTTCCCCCTAGGTCAAATCCAATCAACTTAACAGGACTGGTATCTCCCTTAAGAGGACGCCATCGACCTGGCCCCATCAGTAGTGCTTCTGCTCGCTCCACACCTTTGACTCGTTGAGCCTGATCCAGCTGATTCTTCAAAAGTGGCTCGGTTAGCTCAAACTGAACCATTCGCTCAGAACTTACCCATATATCGGCCTTGGAACCCTCAACCAGAAGAACTGTCGAGCGAGTGAATCCGTTGAGCAGACCAGTTTGGATTGTGACTAGGCTAACGGCAAACATAATTCCTGCTTGAGCGACCAGAAAGCGAGGGATGTCTGCCCAGAGGTTTTTGCGAGCAATAGATACCATAGAAGATGATGCCGAGAGAACTTTTAAGTAATATCACGTCCGAGAGCTTAGAAATTGTAAGGTGTGGGTTTTTGGTAATTGTTATTTCTCCCAACCTTGGAACGAAGAAGGCCTGATCGCAAGCGTCAGCCTCAAAAACTAGTCTATGGGCTGAATCTGTTGATTTAAAAAGCGCGTCCTTGACTGAATAGAGAAAGGGTTTCATCGCCGTAGCGGGTCCGAGCGTGAATGCTTACAGTCAATCTCATCAAAGCAGTGTAGCTCATAGACTTTTAATTAACTAACACTAACCAGCCAGTAAATTTTTGTAAATCCCTGCCAAGATGGCAACATGGATCAGTGGTAAAAGTGATACATTTCAGTAGTTTTCTGGCATAGAAGGTCATAAATAATCAAAAACTTCAGTCAATGCGTAAATACCCCATAGTCTCTTTCGTGTAATTTGTGTAAACTCACGGATACGTCAACCTTATAAAATTCTGTAGCATTGAGCTAGCAGTTACCTGATCAATCATATTTTACTTGTGCATCTCGGTGAAAGTCTTTAACTGTTCCCGGTGTTTTTTCTTGCTTATGGTTAAGAAAGTCTCTTCCCAATCGGCAAATTATTTCGGTAATGGCAGCACTAGGACTTCGGAGTTTTGCTGACAACGGCAATCAGGTAAACCAAAGGCAATGATGGCGATAGAACAAAATTATCCTCTAATTCCAATCAAAGAGTTTACTTCCGTCAAACAAGCTGGGTTGTTTGAAGTTTTAAAGCAGCCTCGGTTTAGCGGTCAACTCATTCTAAGTGATCCTAGTAAACAAGAATGGATATTTCACATTTATATGGGTCGCCTCATGTACGCTACCGGAGGGACTCATCCAGTCAGACGGTGGCGTAGAAACTTACTCATTCACTGTCCTCAGACATCTGCTCAGCTTTCATCACTGCAAGAGGATCTAGCTAATACCAATTGGGAAGATGTCAATGTCTGTTGGGACTATCATTTGCTATGTCTATGGGTAGATCTGCACAAGGTTACCCGTGATCAAGCTATCAAAATGATTCAGTCTGTCATAGTAGAAATACTTTTTGATGTTACCCAAGGGATGCAGATCACCTATAAAATCAAACCAGATTCCTCATCATCATCATTCTTTAAACCACTGGTTTTGATTGACGCAGAACAAGTCATCTATGAAGCTGATCAACTTTGGGAAGCTTGGCAAAGTGCTCGTGTAGCAGACCGCTGCCCTAATCGGGCACCAATTATCAGGCAGCCCGAACAACTGAGAGTTAAAACATCCCTTCAGGCTTATCAAACTATGACCAAGCTCTTGAATGGACAATATACCCTACGAGACTTGGCCATACTAATGAAACGGGATACTAGGGCCGTTACTCTCTCGATTCTGCCTCACCTGCAATCAGGATTAGTGGAACTGATAGATATTCCGGATTTACCTGCTCCAGTTTCGCTACCCCCAAACGAAACATCGGTAAAAACTGTTCCTGAGCAGAAACCTTTGATTGCATGTGTGGATGATAGTCCCCTGATCTGCCAAAGCATGGAAAAAATTCTTACCTCAGAAGGCTATCGCTTTGTGGCTATTAATGATGCACTTAGGGCGATCGCTACTTTGTTAGCTACTAAGCCAGAGTTGATATTTTTAGATCTGGTCATGCCAAATGCTAATGGTTATGAAATTTGTGGTCAATTGCGTAGGCTCTCCTTTTTCCGCAATACTCCGATTGTAATTTTGACTGGTAACGACGGTATCATTGACCGTGTGAGAGCTAAGATGGTTGGCTCCTCAGATTTTATGAGTAAACCCATCAATCCTGAAGAGGTATTGAAAGTTATCATTAAACATCTTAAACAAGTTAATTATAATTGACTAGATAACCGAAATTTAAGTATTTACAAAAAAAATACCTTTAAACACTTGCTTATCTGCTTATAATTTTATAGTTATTTTAAAAATCCGATAAAAATGGTTACCGCATTAATTGTTGAAGATTCATTAACAGATCTAGAAATATTCAGAGGTTATCTCAAGCAAAATGGGTTTAATGTATTAACTGCTAATAATGGCTCAGAAGCCCTAGAAAAAATTAGCAGTAATCAGCTTGATTTGATTGTTCTTGATGTTGTCCTTCCGGATCGCAGTGGTTTTGAAATTTGTCGAACCCTTAAAAATGAAGCTAAGACAAGCCAAATACCTGTGATAATATGTTCCACCAAAGATACTGAAATGGATAAATTTTGGGCATTGAAGCAGGGAGCAGATGCTTACCTGTATAAGCCTGTTGATCACGCAGAACTCCTAAAAATCATTAAACAACTGGTCAAGGGCTAAATCTGAGATATAAAAAAATAGAGATCATCATGGTGTCCAAGTTTATCCCAGCTTCAGCTTCCCCATCATCACCGAAAGAAACTGCTGCCAATGAAATTAGACAGCAGTTTCTGCGGTTTCATCTAGTACCTGATACTACTGCTTTAATGCCAATTAATCAGCTGACTGAAGTGCTGACTATTGGTGTTGGTCAAATTATTCCAATTGCCCATATGCCACCTTGGGTGATGGGTGTTTACAACTGGCGGGGTGAAGTTCTTTGGATGGTCGATCTCGGACACATTGTGGGATTAACTCCTTGGCATCAGCAACCGGTAAACACATCAAACTACACCTCCTTAGTGTTGCATATCCAGTCTAATGATCCTAAGTCAATTAAATATAACCAAATGCTAGGGTTGGTCGTCAACCGGGTAGAGGACATTGAATGGTGCAATACCGATTTGATTCAACCTCTTCCATCATCAAGTATGAATCCTGAATTGGCAAAGTTTTTACAAGGATATTGGCTGAAACATGGTGGTGAAATACTAGTAGTTTTTGATGGTAAACTAATTTTTGATACCAAGTTTTAATCCTACTATTCGGCGACGGTAAACTGAACTTATTATTCCATAATAAATCATAAAATCAAAAATAATTATATATTATAATTCGTTAATTAATTATAATATTAATCCAAAAAAGTGGATAAATACTAAGTGTTTAATTATGAAAAAAGAACTGAATAATTTGAGTTTAAATGGTGACAATACCAAGAATAGTAAAATGGTAAAATCAAAAAAGGCGCTGGTGAAGACACTGTTGCCTGAGTCAACTATTTCTAACGTTAACTTGCGGGTTGTTAAAGAGTTAACAGAAGCTGAGACCGAAGTAAATCATTTGCCAGACAAAGATATCAACCCAGGAGATCAGCTCCTGGAACTGGTTAAAACTGAAAAAAAAAATCAGAGGAATAAAAATACTCTCAGCCGCCAGTTGTTGACAACGATTATGCCAACGGTATTGATTCCTCTGACTCTGGCTAGCCTAGTAAGTTACAGAATTATTCACGACCATGAGAAAGACCGAAATAAATTACAGCAGCAGGAGCAAGCTCTAATTGCTGGTGAAGCAGCTAGCCAACTGATTAAGGATACCTTTACCGTACCCACCTTATTAGCTAGTAATCCCTTAGTCATCAAGGCAGCTCATGCTGGTAGCAAAACTGCAGAACAGCAAGAACTTCAGAAACTGGGTATTCACGAGATTGAATTACGTTTTCAAAACACAAAGCTGCTCCAACCCAATCCACAACTCAATCGTTACTTAAATAAAATCGTCAAGGATGTAGGTCTAGGGGAATTATTTGTCACTGACCGCTATGGGTACAACATTGCCTATAGTAATCTCACCTCTGACTTTGTGCAAAGGGATGAAAACTGGTGGCAACAAGCCAAGCGTAAAGGGCGTTGGGTCAGTGAACTCGACTTTGATAAATCAGCTAATGTCTTTGGTTTTGATCTAGCTCAGGCCATTAAGGATCCTCAATCAGGAGAATTTCTTGGGGTAATTAAAGCTGTGCTACCGATGAATCAATTAGAGCAACTGTTCCCTTATCTAGAACATATCGGATTGATGGGTTCCCAACAAGTGCAGCTGATAGACACTAGCCAAGGCATGGTAATTAGTACTCTCACCCCTGAAGGTAGTCTGGATGAGGAGCAGATCATTGGGGGTGAAGCGATTTGGGAAATTGCTAAGTTTTTAGTCAAGGCACAAAGCCAGTTAACTATTAATCCTAAGCAAGACTTCAATGGTTTCAAAGCTAAGTATTCACTAAAGGAAGCAAGACTTTGGACCCATAGGAATAAAACGGGAAAGCAGGTAAAAATTGTTTACTTTCTCTATAAAAATAAGTTCTATACCATTGTCACTAACCCACACACGGATTGGGTATCAGTTGCTTCCGTGGACAAATCAGAACAGCAAAACGCTGGTAATGAGTTAATTGTAGCGTTTGTCTTCATAGCCCTAGCCTTGGGAGTAGTGACTCTGATCGTTGTTCTGCTTTTATCCCGCCGCCTATCTGCTCCTCTAGGTCAATTATCTAATACAGCCAAGGAAGTGGCTGCAGGTAATTTAGATGCGATTGCTCAACCGAGTGGTACCGCAGAAACCCAAACCCTAGCTCATGCCTTTAATAACCTAGTAGCCCGGATTAAAGTTCTGGTACAAGACCAAAGCCTTGAGGCTAAGCGTGCTAAGCAACTGAAAGATATTACGATTCAGCTAACTCAAGCCCTTAGCTTCCAAGAGATCCTGGATATGGTAGTCCAAGGGAGCCGACAAGGGCTGGATGCGGATCGAGTGGTTGTCTATCGCTTTGACCCCAATTGGAAAGGTACTGTCATCGCTGAATCCGTGGCTGCAGGTTGGCCCCAGGCTCTCGGTGCGAAAATTGCTGACCCTTGCTTTGCAAAACATTATGTGGATAAGTACATCCAAGGTCGAGTTAAGGCAATACCCAATATTTATGAAGCTGGTCTGACCCGGTGTCACCTGAAACAGTTAGAACCCTTTGCGGTCAAAGCCAATTTAGTTACCCCGATTGTCGTTGAAGGGGAACTCTTAGGCTTATTAATTGCTCACCAATGCAGTGAACCTCGAGCTTGGCAAGTTTCGGAAATCGATTTCTTAACCCAAGTAGCTAACCAAGTGGGACTAACTCTTGAACGCATCAACCTCTTGGAACGGCAAAGAATTGCTGAAGCCGAGCAACGGACGGCTAAAGAGCAGCTCCAAAAACGAGCACTGGAATTGCTGATGGAAGTAGACCCAGTTAGTAAAGGAGACCTTTCGATCCGTGCCCGTGTGACCGCCGATGAATTGGGAACTGTTGCTGATTCCTACAACGCTACCATTGAAAGCTTGCGGAAACTTGTGGTGCAAGTCCAACAGGCAACAAAGGAAGTTACCACCACCACTACTCAAGATGAAGCAGCGATTCGAGAACTATCCACAGAAGCCTTGCGACAGTCGGAGGAAATTACGGCAGCTTTACAACGAATTCAAGATATGACCACTTCAACTCAAGCTGTGGCTGCTAGAGCCTCTGAAGCTGAAGCTGCAGTTAAACAAGCGGCTCAGACAGTCGAAGCTGGGGATACTGCTATGAACCTCACTGTGGAAGGCTTTATGGCGATTCGGGAAACTGTAGGCAGCACTGCCAAGAAAGTTAAACGCCTTGGAGAATCCTCCCAAAAAATTTCTAAAGTAGTTAACCTGATTAGTAACTTTGCAGCTCAAACTAACTTGCTAGCGTTAAATGCTTCTATTGAGGCAGCTCGTGCTGGGGAAGAAGGTCGAGGCTTTGCGGTGGTTGCTGATGAAGTGCGAGCCTTAGCCCATCAATCAGCAGAAGCAACGGCAGAAATTGAAAAAATTGTGGCACAAATCCAGATGGAAACTAATGAGGTGGTAGCTGCCATGGAAGCTGGTACTGAACAAGTGGTAGGAGGAACAAAACTGGTGGATGACACCAGGCAGAGTTTGAATCAAATCACTGCAGTAATGGTCAAGATTAATGAATTGGTCGAAGCGATCGCTAGCGTAACTGTTGAACAAACTCAAACAAGCGTTTCAGTGACTCAGACGATGACTAATGTGGCAGCGATCGCTAATCATACTTCCATAGAAGCGTTGCAGGTATCCCACTCGTTTAAACAACTGCTTACAGTTGCCGAACAACTGCAAGATAGTGTAGGCAAGTTCAAGGTGAGTTAGTGTTGTTAGTTAATTGTTAATGTTTAATTATTAATTTAAATTTTAAAAATAACTGTGTTCTCAACAAGATTGACGGGGAATTCTGTGATTGTAACTCCTAAAATTTATCAGTCACCCCGAGTTAGGCAATGGTGGCAATGGTGGCAATAATGTCCAAAATATGGACGTTATCACAACGATAAACTACCTATTTTAATTAATTGGCCGTATTCCATGACTCAAATCCCTCCTCAGAATAACTCCCTTAAAAATAACAATGGTCACCAGATAGATAATTATGATATTAAATTTTCTGATAATTTATCTGATAATTTATCAGAAAATGGTCATAATGGCAGCTACCAACCTTTGGAGCTGTCAAAATCTACACTGAAAACTAAACTGGGTAAATCACTGCTACCACTATCTCAGTTAATCCAGTCAAAGCTTGCAGCACCCCAAAGACTTCCATCTTTATTTTTTAAATGGTTTTATGACCTGCCCATACAAGGGAAGCAGGTCTTAGCCTTGTTCACTTCAGAATTTATCTCCGTGGTTGGCTTAGCAGGTTTGGGGGCTTTTTTGATTGTTACAGGAGGTCGTGCTCAGTTAATCAACCAAGCCAAATCAGAATTGGCGGTTATGGATATTATCTATAATATCAAAATTAATCAGATGGGGTTTGGTTTTCGGGGACAATCTGACAATAGCGCAATTATTCAAGCGGTTGAAACCTATGCTCAAGGCCAACCCTTAAGCCCCAGATTGATCAAACAAGTGAAAGATATTCTCCAGCAAGAAATCCAGACTCGTCGGATTGAATATGCCACGTTGGTGGGAAAGGATCGGCGAATTATTGTCAATGCTAATGCTGATCGAACTGGGGAGTTTTTCGATCCCAATGACTTAGTGAGTCAGGTCCTGGAAAATCCTCAGCAGATTAAAACCAGTGAACTGGTCAGCTCGTCTGAGGTTGCTCAAGAGTCTCCCTTCCTACCTGCTGGGATTGTCCAGCAAAAGAATCTGTTGATTCGCTACACCGTGACACCGGTGAGAGCCACTGACACAGGAGCAGTTTTGGGAGTACTTGTTTCTGGGGATATTGTCAATGGTAAGCAGCCTATCGTCGAGGATACCCTAAAGTCTTTTGGGGGAGGTTATAGTGCGGTATATCTACGTCAAACCGATGGTGAATTCGTCTTGGTAACTGCCTTAGATCAGGGTAAAAGTACCAATGTATCAGAAGCTCAACCGAAGGTATCATTGCCCGATACCGCTTTTCTGAATCAAGTGGTAACAGCTCAGGGTAATCCGATTACCAAACGCATTAAGATAGGGAGTCAAACCTATACAATGGCTGCCAGGACGCTAAATAATTTTAGTGGTAAACCAGTTGCCCTTTTGCTCAGGGGAACCTCAGAAGCTCAACTCAACTTCCTCCTTACGGACAACCTGCTGTTACAGTTGGTAGTAGTGATATTGGCTGTGAGTGCTGATATATTACTAGCTATGGTGCTAGGAAAAGCCATTGCTAAACCGATCCAACAGCTACAAAACTTAACCGAGCAATTTGCTCAAGGGTCACGTGAAGTCCGAAGCAATCTGATCACTAACGATGAGATCGGTAAGCTCGCCAGGACGTTTAATGAAATGGCTGACAGTGTTACCAGTCAGGAAAAGGTGGTAAGTCAAGAGGCAAATCGGGCAGAGGTCATTATTAACTTTGCTACTACCCCAATTGACAAATCTCTTGACCTCAAAGCTCTCTTCCAAGAAGCGGTGGAAAAAGCCCTCAATCAATTGCATGCTGACCGGGTAGTTATCTACCGCCTGAATCCTGATGGTAGTGGCTACATTGGATTCGAGGCAGTTCAACCCAGTTGGCCCAAAGCAGTTGACAATATGGTTAAAAAGAAAATTGAAGATGCTTGTATTCCACAGCAGCTGATTGATGGCTACAAACATGGGCGTGTCGTTGCCACCAATAATGTCTTTGAAGCAAGTTTTCATCGTGACCACGAGAAGTTGATGGAACGATTGCAAATCAAAGCAAATTTAGTGACACCAATTGTCCACGGAGAAACACTCTACGGTTTGCTTATTGCTCATCATTGTAAGGCCCCACACCAGTGGCAAGAGTCTGAAATCATTTTCCTGACGCAGTTATCTGTTCAGCTGGGCAATGTTATGGAGCGAGCTACATCCTTAGAAAAAATGGAGGCAGCCCGCCAAGAAGCGGAAAATCTTGCTCAGGAACAGCGCCAGCTCAAAGAGGATCTACAAAAGCGTGCTCTAGAACTGTTGATGGAAGTAGAGCCAGTTAGTAAAGGAGACCTCACAATTCGAGCCCACGTGACTGCCGATGAATTGGGAACTATTGCCGATTCCTACAATGCTACCATCGAAAGCTTGCGAAAACTTGTACTGCAAGTCCAACAGGCAACCAAGCAAGTCACTACCACCACTACTCAAGATGAAGCAGCGATCCGAGAGCTATCCACAGAAGCTTTACGACAGGCGGAGGAAATTGCTAATGCTTTACAAAAAATTCATGACATGACAGTCTCAACTCGCTCTGTGGCTGTCAGTGCCTCTGAAGCCGAAGCCGCAGTCAAACAAGCAGCTCAAACGGTGGAAGCCGGAGATGCTGCTATGAACCGCACTGTAGAAGGTTTTATGGCGATTCGGGAAACTGTAGGTAGTACGGCTAAGAAGGTCAAACGTCTTGGGGAATCGTCTCAAAAGATTTCTAAGGTAGTCAACCTGATTAGTGGCTTTGCTGAGCAAACCAATATGTTAGCCCTCAATGCCGCTATTGAGGCGGCTCGTGCTGGGGAAGCCGGTCGAGGGTTTGCGGTAGTTGCTGATGAAGTACGAGCCTTGGCCCATCAATCGGCAGAGGCAACGGCGGAAATTGAAAAGCTGGTAGCAGACATTCAGGCCGAAACCAATGAGGTGGCAGCCGCTATGGAAGAGGGAACTGAGCAAGTGGTTGTTGGGACTCAACTGGTGGATGAGACGAGGCAGAGTTTGAATCAAATTACTGCCGTAACGGTTAAGATCAATGAGTTGGTCAAAACAATTGCCATCACAGCTGTTGAGCAAACCCAAGCGAGCGAATCAGTGACTGAAACTATGACTGATGTAGCAGCGATCGCGAATAGAACCTCCACAGAAGTCAGCCAAGTATCTAACTCGTTCAAAGAACTGCTAACAGTGGCTGGGCAATTGCAAGATAGTGTGGGCAAGTTCAAGGTGAGTTAGTGTCATTGTAGTTATTAGTGTGTTGTTAATGACCAATGACCAATGACCAATGACCAATGACCAATGACCAATGAAGAACCATGGCAACTCACTCTGAGATCCAAGACCAAGCCTATCAGTTTTTTATCGAAGAGGCACCAGAGCTGTTGCAACTGATCGAGACAGGCTTACTGAATCTCCAGCAAGAACGAACCACGGCTAAGATCCACGATTTAATGCGAGCCGCTCACTCCATCAAGGGAGGTGCTGCCAGTGTTGGGCTAGAGGGAATTAAAACCTTGGCTCATCGTCTCGAAGATATCTTCAAGGCTTTCTACAGCGACGAGGTACAACTTGATACTGAGCTAGAAAGCTTGCTGCTCAAAGCTTATGACTGCCTCCGGAACCCCCTAATGCAGCAAATTGAGCAAGGCTATTTTGACCCAGAGCAAGCCCTAGCCACTGCTCAATCCACTTATGCCCAGATTGAAGAACGACTTGGTGATGCCCTGACACAGGTTCATAACTACATTCCTAGTTCCGGTGATTTGGGTATTGATATTGTATCCTCTATTTTTGAGGTTGATGTGGCTCAGGGGCTAGAACGTCTTGCTGCGGTTTTAGCCAATCCCCAAAATTATGAGGTCGTGGGGGAATTAAAAGCACAAGCAGACGTATTCGCTGGCTTTGCCGAGTTATTGAACTTGTCGGGATTTGGAGCGATTGCCGAAACGGCTGTAGCAGCAGTAGAGCAAAATCCCCACCAAGTGCTGAAAATTATTGAACTTGCCCTAGCCGATTTTACAACAGGACGCGCTGCTGTACTAGCAGGCGATCGCACTCAAGGGGGAAATCCCTCAACTGCTCTAGTGGCTTTAACACAAGCCCCTGCTGCTCCGGCTAATGACATCACAAATAGTCTAAATACCACCTCTGAATTTGAAGATATATTTAGTGACTTTAACCTAGGCGAAGCAACAAATTCTTTTGAAGACTTTACCTTATCCGAGCAAACCGCTACCCAAGCATCTCAACTCAATCCACTAGCGGAAGAGACTTTCGAAACCTCACCCACCCTTGCCCATCAAGAAACTGACTTAGATCAAGCAACTGTTGACCCACCATCTTTGAAGGTTACCGACTCAGTTGATGTTACTGATATTTTTAGTAACTTTAACCAAGCTCAACAGACCTTACTCTTTGAAGACGTTGCTCTAGCCCAGGAAACCACTGCCCAGCAGCCTCAAGTGAACCTGTCAGCTGAGGAAGGTCCTCTGACCCCACCGATTGTTGCTGATCTCAGAACTAGTGACTTGGGGCAAGTCAGTCAAGACCTACCATCTGATCAATTTACGCCTTCAGAGGATAAAGTTAACCCAGTCCAAGAGGCAGAAGCATCTTTCCCACAGGAGAGCATTTCCCCGACCCCAGAAACTGTCCCACGCTCCGAACAAGACCTGAGTAACGGTAAGGCTGACCCTACCCCAGAATCCTTACCAGTAGCGAACTTGTCCAATCCATCAAGCACTGCTTCTGCTCCCCGCAAGAACTCATCCCTAGAGGTACCAAAAACCCTGGAAGCTGCTGTGGAAAAGATTGAACAAATCTTTGAAAGCCTGCCACCGCTCCAGGATATGCCTGCTTCAGATGTTCCATCACCACCAACGCTACCAGCAGCGGCATTCCTAGCCAATGAATTAGCTATTAACCAACCGACTAAATCGGCTAAATCCCAGCAGCATCAACCTACTCGACCTAATCAAGCTACTCCTAAGCCGTCAGACCATCCCAGCCAAAGTCAAACCTCTATCTCCCCCGAGATTTCAGTCCGAGTTAACTTAAAGCGACTAGAACGGATGAACAATCAGGTCGGGGAACTGGTGATCAACCGCAATAGTATTGGCCTGCAAAATGAACAATTACAAGCAGCAGTGCGGGAGCTTACCCAAAGATTTGACCTTTGTCAAACCTTTGTTAGTCAATTACAAGAGTTATCTGATCAGAGTCTAGCGAGTGCCTCAAGTGCTGGATCAATGGTCTCACATCCTAGCTTTGCCTCCCTTAGTAAGAATCAGTGGAATCAGCAAGGGACGAATTCTGTCGCTGAGAGAAATTTACCCCAGCAATCGGTAACTTCGTCAGGCCAAAAGAGCCTAGACAGTGAGTCAGACCCATTGGACAAACCCCTGTTTGATTCCTTGGAAATGGATAGCTATAGCAACGTCCATTCTTTGATCCAAGGACTACAAGAAGAAATGATGCTGCTTAAAGAAGCGGTGGGGGATATAACCCTATTTGCCCAGCAGTCTGATCAGACCTTGGAACAACAGCGGCAAATGCTTTCTCAGCTACGAGATGAGCTGATGTGGGCGCGGATGTTGCCTCTGGGTCAAGTACTTAACCGCTTTCCCCGGGCTTTACGGGATCTTTCTACCCAACACCACAAGCCAGCCAAACTCAAGCTTAGTGGTACAGGGGTTTTGGTGGATAGAGCAGTTCTGGAAAAACTCTATGACCCCTTACTACACTTACTCCGCAATGCTTTTGATCATGGCATTGAATCCCCTGAAATTCGGCGGAAACGAGGTAAAGCAGAGCAAGGGAAAATTGAAATTCGGGCTTACCATAAAGGCAATCAAACCATCATTCAAGTCAAGGATGACGGTGAAGGTCTCAATATTGAACGCATTCGTAACCAAGTATTGGTCAAAGGATTGTTGTCAGCCAAACAAATTGCTAAAGCTCCCCCATCCCGACTGTTAAAGATGATTTTTGAGCCAGGATTTTCCACCGCAGCTAAAGTCAGTGAACTGTCTGGTAGGGGAGTAGGTTTAGATGTAGTACGCTCTCAAATTCGAGCTCTCAAAGGTAAAATCTCTGTCACCTCATCCCCAGGTAAGGGTACAACCTTTACCCTACGCCTGCCGTTAACTCTAACTATTGCTAAATTACTAATTGCTACAGTCGGTCCAATTGTTATCGCTTTACCGTCAGACAGTATTGAAGAAATTGTGGTTCCCAAGGGGGATCAGATGCAAAAATCTGGGACAAAACGGTTTTTGCTATGGCGCGGACAAATGGTTCCCACTTATACCATGTCTGATCTTTTGGAATATAACTGTCCAGTCAGGGAAAGTACTCCTAGCAAAGCTTTAGTTTATGTTCAGACCCCTGAAGATTGGGCGTTACCTATGGTAGTAATGCGTCGAGACCAGCAAGCTTTTGCGTTAGAAATCGATCGCGTGATCACAGAGCAAGAGCTAGTGATTAAACCCTTTGGCAAAGTGCTTGCGGCTCCCAGTTATACCTATGGTTGTACCATCTTGGGGGATGGTAGTTTAATTCCGGTGATAGATGGTAACGCCCTGCTAGAGCAATTTTTAGCTCAAAGCCATCAAGAGACTAAACCGAGAAGCTTGTCTCATATACTCCAAGCTACCACTAAGAAAAAGTCATCGGTTAACCGAACTCAAACTCCTGCTCAAACTCCTCCAGTTCCCACAATTTTAATTGTTGATGATTCGACAGGTTTACGACGAACCTTGGCTATGAGCTTGCAAAAAGCAGGTTACCGAGTGTTACAGGCTCGGGATGGACAGGAAGCCTTGGAACAATTGCGGCAAAGTTCCAAAGTCCAGATGATAATTTGTGATATTGAAATGCCGAATATGAATGGTTTTGAGTTTCTTGGTCAACGTCGCCAAGACCCTCAGTTATCAAAAATTCCTATAGCAATGCTTACTTCCCGTAGCAGTGAAAAACATCAGCGTTTGGCAATGCATTTGGGCGCTAATGCTTACTTTACTAAACCTTATATTGAACAAGATTTTATTGAAAAAATCCAAAATATTATTAAAAAAAGTAAATCTGAAGTTTAAGTATAAAAACATCAGGTAATTCGCTACAGATGGTACTACTTGATGTGTTGTCAGCTCTAATGAAACTTGATATAAAAGCAATAAGCAATTAGCTTATTGATAGGTGTCCATGACTAATCAGTTACTTGTAACCATATCCTTGAACCATATCCTTGAATTATCGTCCATCATTATACTTTTAATCCTAATTTGACAAATTTAGTCTGGTGAATTACTCCATTCAATTCCTATTACTGCCAAATCCTGATCAGAATAGTTAGAGTTATTTATACTTAATACTTATTTTAATAGGATGAATTCGAAAACATGAATAAAAATAACTTAATTTACTCGAAAATTAGTGATAATAATCAATGGCAAAATCATAAGGGTAAATCATTATTGAAATTAGTGGTCTTTAGAATAGAGAGCATCAATTTCGCATTTCCGATTGAGTGTGTAAACAAAGTAATTAATTACACAACTGTTTATAGCAGTGGACTTAATCATATAGGTATTGCCCATGTCGAGGATCAGGAAATTCCTATTATAGACTTGCATCGCCGGTTATTTAAATCTACGCAAATCAGCACTTCTAACCCAGCACGTTTCCTGCTTATTGTTCAAAATACAATGGGTGAAGGATTTGGTATCCCTGTACTCAAAACACCGAATTTGATAGAGGTTGCCATGACTGATATTCGTACCCTACCAGAGTCTTTTCGTCAAGCTGATACCCTGGGAATTGCTAGTCATGTTGCGGTGATTGCCCAAGAAAATACATCTTTGACAGTCTTTTTGCTAGATGTTAATCAATTTCTGCCTTGGGTTTCTCAAAACGCGAAAAGGGGTTAAGCATTGAGCAATAAACAATCAGCTATCTTCACCCCTAGCTTTATGGCATGGGAATAGTCCTAGTCGATAAGATTTCTGTTATACTTGAGCTTATGTAATGGCTATCTGCCAAAATTAAGGGTTAGGGAGGGAGTACCACACTCTATCCGTGCTTGGTGAGCGTGGTATGGGAGAGCCTTTTTCTCGGAATTGTGCTAAGAAGTTGGTAGCATCAAAAACGCCCTTTGACTATAACCAAGTCAAAAAGCTTCGTTGGCAAAAAAACAACCAAGCAGAATCATCGGTCTTAGAAACTAGGACTGCTGGTGAGGTCAGGAAGATAAGACCTGGGTTTGGGCAACTAAATTTAGGCGATTCCTTGTGAATGCCGAATAGATTGCTGTAGCGTAAGCTCAGCCTATGGTAGTTCACAGGTGTAGCTTCCACCCACGCTTTTATCTACGATGCTTAGCAATATAAGGGAGAAGTAGGTGCGGCTTGTTCTGAGTAGGAGCCACTCGTAGTAGAGCGGGGTATGACTCAGGGATAAGTGAGTGTATTTCACTTATCTAACTGTTCGCAAAAGATGGCGGTGAAAGCCCGCCCCATGAGGAGACATGTGACAGCCTACCTGGCCACACCGAGGTGGACGGCATACCATCAGAGTGAAGCTGGCATCAGGCCGCAATCAGAGGGAACCCAGACTGGAAAACCCACACTGGCGGTAACGGCAAGATGACATGGGCAGATTAACAAAAGTCCTGAAAAAGCGTCTTATCCCTAGTCTGGAACTTTCATACTCCTGCATAGTTTTCTACTTGACATATGCAAACTCCTGGGAGGAAAGTAGGCGAATTGGACTGCCCTAAATCATCACAACAATCTAGCGGACGGAACAAGTAAAAACGGCAGCAGTATGAGTCTGTGGAAAGGTCGAACCCACAGTAAGTTATGCCAAACTTAATCCTCACTGCCGGGTAGGATTTAGCCGAATAACTGGCTACGGGTATCCAGAATATACAAACCAAAGAAGAGCATGATTAGACACATGGAAAAACATAGTTTCTCTTGGAGTGCGGCTTGTTCCGAGTAGGAGCTACTCATAATAGAGTAGGGTATGAC
>WTKN01000030.1:1942-35396 GCA_011524395.1 Moorena sp. SS36440bin_2 | reverse complement strand
CCTGCTCCCTGCTCCCTGCTCCCTGCTCCCTGCTCCCTGCTCCCTGCTCCCTGTTACCTGTTACCTGTTACCTGTTACCTGCTCCCTGCTCCCTGCTCCCTGCTCCCTGCTCCCTGTTCCCTGTTGCCTGTTGCCTGTTGCCTGTTCCCGATTTCTGTAACAAGTGTAGTGACCATGTGCTGGAAATTTGGGATACAATGACCTGGAGTTTTTAACAAGCAAAAATACTTAATATAAAAATGTTAACTTCTTCCGACCATAGGACAGATTTATCCAATGCCCGCAATTCCCGTTCTGTTGTCACTGGTGACCCCCAGCTGAAGAAATTGATGACATCATATGGGGTGGATCAGCAAGTAAAGTACCTTCATTTACAGGCAGAAGTTGAATCCCTGTGGCAGCACCAGCAATTACTTAAGCAACAACGGTTAGTTTTACGTTAAACCAATGCGCTTAGAGGATATCTTAAAAGTTTTTTGATACTCAATTTTGCCCCCCTAGCCCCCCAGCGAGCAATCCCTCGCTGGGGGGAACAAGAATCTATTTGCTGGTAAAAGTCCCCCAAAATTGGGGGATTTAGGGGGCTTAGGTGTAGCAAATTAGACTTCTCAGACAACCTCTTAAGTACAAGTATTAACGTACAAGCATTACTCAAAACGCTGATGCTTGGGTGACCAACGCTTAAGGCTATAGTTATTCGGTTCATCAATGACTATAGCCGCAGGGCCGCCATCCCCTAAATCCGCGATCGCAGTCATGGAGGTGTTGGAATCTTGGGAAAATTCGCTGTAGAGTAAGGCTCCTGTGTCAGAAAAAATCATGGTGCGGGGTTTGTAGATAGTAGTTGCCCGGTCTGTATCATTACTATCCGATAGACCGACCTCGCTAGATTCTGAGGTAACTGATATTTCTTGATATAAGGTTATGACCGCTTCTGGCTGGTTGTTGCCAGTCAGCTCGATGGGTCTAACTGACCAATGCCCGATCTCCTGAAGCATCATTGGTAAACTAGGAAGGGGTCCTGGGGAGAACTGACCACTGTTGGTTAATTCCTGCCAGAGTACTGGCAGCATGGCTGACACCGAATCGGGGTTAAGGTGGTAGAGTGCTGACAACGTAATCGCACTTGGGTCTAACCAGCGCAGTCCTGTATCGGTGTGTGCTAGCAGATGCTGATTAGAGCCATCAACAGCTAAGGCTTCACTAGGGAATTTCCCACCTGCTGCCAACAGCTTAATCATCCCTTGCTGGTAGGAAACCCCCTTGACCGTAGCTGTGGTTGATTGCTGAATACCATTGTCATTCCAAAGGCTAATCCGAATCTGGGGGTCAACGTCTAAGCCCAAATATCGCCACAATCGCTTGCCCTTGGTCAAAGTGGGCAGCCGTAAATCAGAAAAGGGCATCCACCGCCAACCCTGACCATCGTGAAATGCTTTTACCTGTACTTGATACCAAACTTCTTCGGGGTTTTTTTCTGGAGTGAGGGGGACAGATGGACATGGGGACAGGGGTGAAACTGCTATACTCTCTTCCTCTGCTACAGAAACCAATTCAGTACTTTCCTGTTGCCTTTGGCAGTGCTGTTCTCCTATTGCATCTTCCGGTTGCAACCAATCCGTTGCGTTGACAGTTTGAATAATTTCTGAATTGCCAACCAGTTGACTGAAGTGCCTGACGATAGGTGGAACTGGGTTTAAGGCATTGTCCATATGGTTGAGGAGTTGGTAAACCTGGGGATTAGTTTGGGGTAATGCCTTCACCCATGCGATCGCTTTTTGAGGGTCTTCCTGGGCTGCCAAAATCAACCCTCCCCAAGCTTGTACATTGCTGTCATCAGGACTCACTTCTAGAGCTGCTTCCACCCGCTCCCACAATCCCCCAGAATCGCTCTTTAGCATAGTGATAATATCCCCCAACTGAGCACCATTCACTGCCGTCTGAAACACTGTTTTTGCCTCCCCCCAGCGACCATCCAGGAGATAGGCAAAGATAGCGGCACTGGCACTTCCCCAAATTTGATTAGCCTGAGACTCGGTGACCTGAGCGTGCAGTTTAACCAAATCCATTTGGGCTTGAGCCTCTGCTGACCAGTGTTTTGGTTTCTGTTGGTTCAACCATTGCCAAGCATCAGACCACAAACCATTACGGGCTAGGATTAAACCATTGCGATAAAAATTAGTATCTATCGCTGCTTGGGTCAGGGAAATTTCCTCTAGATAAATCGGGTTGGGAACAAAAGACCGAGGTTGAATTTGGTAAACCTTGAACTGGGGTTCCAAGCCTACAGTATGATTAACCACTAATTCTGGAGTAGCACCACCGGTCACTTCCTGCCAATAGGGAGAACCTTCATTAGGGCTTTTCCACTCCAACATCATACTTAGGTGTGTCTGGTCCGGATTGTAGTGAATAATTTGTCCATAGCTCTCGGGTGTATTTTCTGAGGCTACTTGACCCGAGAGGTTGAACCAAAACCCTTCCTCTAGAGCTTGTTCATCGAAACGATCGAGTTTGGTTAACGGTAGTGAACGGGAGACACTAGCATCATCGGATGCTGTGTTGACTTGGGTAGACAGCACAAAATATTCCACCGGAGCAGTGATCGGCAGCTGACTAACTAGCTGATAATACTTTTGTTGTCTATTGCTTTGTTCAAGGGGCTGATAGACTCTGAGTTCCACAATCTGGTTACAATTACTTTGGCATGATGGTGGTGATGCCAAAATGGGTAGCAGCAAGTCAGAGTTAAGGGCAACTGGTATTCCCGCCGTTAACCCATTTTCACGAATCTCCCCTTGAATTTGGGCAAATGTCTTGACAGATGAAGGAACCGTCTGGGGGATACGAGCCCAACTCGGCAAAATGTCATTGATCCAGACAATCGAATCAGGGTCAATAATTAAGATAACCGCCACCCAGATACTACCGGCAATGATACCGCTAGTGGTAATTAAGGCAGCGATCGCGCCCACGGTGGTTAACCAACCACCTCTACTAGACTTTTGCACTGATGTTTTAATGGTTTATCTTTGCAGTTTTTTCCTAGTTTTAAAAAAATGTTGTCGGCAATATAGCAGTTCTAAATTGGGTGAGGTACATGTTGGATTTTAGGCAACAGGCAACTTCGTCCACGTCCATGTCTTTGTCATTCTCCCTTGCTCACCCTAAACCCTACACCCTAAACCCTACACCCTAAACCCTACACCCTAAACCCTAATAGAAGCGCACCCTAACCCTACCCCTTCAACCTGTGATTACCTGCTCATACAGCTCACCAGAACGTTCCCAAGTATATTTCTGTTCAATATACGCTCGACCATTTTCAGACAGTTGTTTACGGAGTTGGCGGTCTTCAAATAACCGACTAATCCCATAAACATATTCTGTTGTATCATTTGCTCGTAATGCCCGCAAAGGGACATCCCCGCCATCAACTGTCAAGCCCTCCAAACCGCGATCGCTTCCCACGACCGGTACTCCTGCTGCCATCGCTTCCAGAGTTTTATTTTTTACGCCAAATCCACTTAGCATTGGCACCACAAATATAGTTGCCTTATGAAGGTGGTCTACTAAAGAAGGCACCGCACCAGTTACACTAATGCCTTGGATCTCTTCTAAGTCTAGCACCGCTTGCACCGGTTTGGGTCCGACCAATTCTAGCTTGGTATCACCATAGCGGTCTGTAATTGCTGGGAACACCTCTAGGGTAAAATAACGAGCTGCTTTGATGTTTAGTGGGTTATCCATCGCCCCAGTAAATACTAATCTGTGTCCACCAGGATCAGAGATGCGCCTGGGAAATAAATTAACATCAACCCCATTAGAAATCAATGTAATTTTACTGTCTAGCTCAAAGGATTCTATTTGCCGTCTATCTTCTGCTGTTGTGACTACAATGTCTGTGAATTTAGCACAATATTGCTCCTCATAGCGACGTAATAGGGGCAAATTCAACTGGTCTTTCAGCTGATTGTCTGATGTTTTGGTTTCCAGCTTGTCCAGAGATTTCCGGTATACAGAATGATGAATATTCACCACAGTTCGCAGCTGCTCCCGCCACTCTGGTCGTACATAAATTTCATTGGTACTGTGTTCACAGGTAATCAGGTCAAATTGTCCCGCCTCTACAGCCTGATCCAGCCATTGCTGCATTGGAGTTGAGTAGAGTTGGAGCACGTTCTGGGGCGTTCCCTGTTGCAAAATGGTACTCCAGCGCTGTAATTTCTTCTTTATGCCTTCCTCTTGTTCTGATGGCTGGGGTTGGGGAAAAATTACCAGTTCTTCCACCCACGACTGCAATTTTTCTACATCGATATCCGTGATCTCTTCAGAACGTTGAGTAACCAAGGTTATAGCATGACGCTCACTCAGGTACTTAAGTAAATTAAACGTCCTGACCTGAGTTGCCCCCCGCGTTGGCGGATAGGGAAAGGTTGTCGAGATCATTAGAATCTTCATAGGACGTTACTACTTTGACCAATAATTGACCACAAGGAAAGGACAGGCAATAATTCATACTTATCTCACTTTTTACATGAGTTAGCGATGCAGCGCGGTCTTGGGGGTTTCCCCCATGAGCGACTGCATCAAGACAAGCATGAGTTTATTTATACTAGTTAAAAAAAATATAAACTTTTATTAACATTTCGTCATTTTAGTTTACTCCAACTTCTTATTGTATAGAATACGTGATAATCGATATTGCCAAGGTTGGAGTAATAGATAATTGTGATTACTTCAGAGTAATTCACGATTATCTATTACCCAAAACAAAAAAAACAACGACAAATAAGAATACCGAAAAAATCGGACAGTATAAATGTATTATATCTTCATACCAATACATTTATACTAATTGTGAATTTTACTCTAGAAAATATAGTTAAAAATTCAAATTTACCAAAATTTTTGGGTTTAAAGCCCCGTCCTTCTAGGACGGCTTTTAGTTGACACTTATCTAGCGCCATAGTATAATTTAAGTATAGGGTACAGGCTGAAAAACCGAGGCTGAGCCGGGAGAGAGACCCGTAACTTATTGACCTTAAAGTAGTAATGCCCGGAGGGTAGGGAAGATCCTCCTTAAAAACCCAACCATTGGCCTATGGCCACGCTACGCGAACGACTACCAATCGGTGTGTGAACCCAGCAAGACAACACTTTGAGAAAACAACGGTACGGCGGGGCACGCCGGAACCAAGTGAAACAGGGAAGCAACGGACTCTATAAGGCACTTCTCAAAAAGTAACTGAACGCTTAAGGAGACCAGCCCGCTGGGTATGCACGTAAACTGAACTAGAACCTTAGTCTTGACGGGGTTTCGGTTTAGGTATTGCCGCAAGGATACGGAGGTTTAAGGCCGGTCGTAGATCTAAGAATCCCCGCTCATAAGCGGGCGGGGAGTGTCAACGATTTACCAACACCACCTAGGCTAATCTCTCTATCACTTCCAGTGACGGTGATTTAGAGGGGTTTGCCACCTTCACGGAGCTTTCCTACTCTCGGAAGTTTTTAGATGAGCAGATTCCACTAACTCCTAAGCACTGACTGAGCTAGGGCTTTTTCGTAGCATTGACCAGCCCGATCCCAGGTGTATTCATTCTCGATCAATGAGCGCCCGTTTTGGGACAACTTTGCTCGCAGTTGTGGGTCTTCAAACAAACGAGTAATGGCACTAATATAGTCCTTAACATGATTTGCCCGCAATGCTCGCAGAGGTGTATTGGCACCATCAACCGCCAGTCCCTCCAAACCGCGATCGCTTCCCACTACAGGTACCCCAGCCGCCATTGCTTCCAGGGTCTTGTTTTTAATGCCAAAGCCAGTCCGCATCGGTACCACACAGATAGTTGCTTGATGGAGATACTCTACCATTGATGGCACACGACCGGTGACCGTAATTCCCGACAATGTTGCCAATTCCAACACCGAAGGTACTGGTCTTGCTCCTACCAGGTCAAGGCTAGCATCTCCATAGCGTTCTTTAATGGCTGGAAAGACCTCCAAGCTGAAAAAGCTTACAGCATCAATGTTGGCTCGGTTATCCATAGCTCCAATAAAAACTATGCGATGTCCCCCTGGGTCAGCAGTGCGTTGGGGAAATTGAGTCAAATCCACCCCATTTGGAATCACCGCAATTTTACCCGATGGCTTGTAGGCAGCTATCTGGCTTTGATCCTCCGGTGTTGTGACCACAAGACCAGTAAATTTGGCACAGTATCGTTCCTCATAGCGGTGCAACAGGGGTAAATTTAACTGGTCTCTGAGCTGATTTTCCGAGGTTCGAGTTTCCAACTGATTACGGAACGTACCATACACAGAACTGTGAATATTCACCACCGTTCCCAGCTGCTGTCGCCATTCTGGTCGTACATATATTTCATTGACACTATGTTCACAGGTAATAATGTCAAACCGTCCAGCCGCCACAGCTTCATCCATCCATTGCTGAATTTCCCGAGAGTAGAGATGTAGCACACTGGGGGGAATTCCCTGGCGAATAAAATTACTAAATCGCTTTACTTTGCCCCAGATGCCTCCTGACCGATCAGATGGCTTTGGTTGGGGGAAAACTACCAATTCATCTACCCATTGCCCGAGTTTTTCCACTTCCTGATCCGTGACATCTTCTGAACGTTGAGTAATCATGGTGATATCATGACTTAACTTAAGATGTTTTAGTAAATTAAATGTCCGTACCTGAGTTCCTCCCCTAGTGGGGGGATAAGGAAAGGTGGCAGATAGCATGATAATTTTCATTATATCTTCAGGTTAGGTAATACATTGCTATAAGTCATATCTAGTTTGTTGTAAACGGACTTGATATCAGGCATCCAAGAGCATAATTTTATGTCAACAAACCAATGAATTGAGTGGCTTGATAGTTTCATCTATAACAATACAATGATTCAACGAGTCCCCAAGGTTAGTGTGTGTATTCCTACATTCAATCGCGTGAATTTACTTCCTTATGCGATTGACAGTGTTATTAAACAAACGTATCAAGACTGGGAATTAATTATCTGTGATGATGGTTCAACTGATGACACTCCTGAGCTAATGTCCCAGTATCAGGATAGCCGAATTAACTACATCCGTCACCCCAAAAATATTGGAAAAAGTAATAATATGCGCTCTGGATTTGATGCGGCCTTGGGGGAATATTTTATTAAATTTGATGATGATGACCGGCTGACACCTGAATTTTTAGCCAAAACAACCGCTATCTTAGAGCCAGACCATAGTATTGATTTGGTCGGGACAGATCATTGGGTAATTAATATTAATAATACTAGAGATGAATCAGCTACCAAATTAAACTCTCAGAGGTGGGGAAGAACTAAGTTAATCGAAGGAATTGTTGAGAATTTAGTTGAAGTTGTTTTTATTCAGCAGAGCTTTCAAGTTGGCGCTACGTTATTTCGGATGCAGGCATTGAAAGATGTGGATTTTATGCGTCCTAACATCCAAAATTGTGAAGATAATGATTTATTCGTTCGGCTGGCTATTGCGGGCAAGAAAGCTTATTATTTACCAGAATTGTTAATGGAATATCGATTCCATGCCCAACAGCAAGGGATTAGTCGAGCAATTCCCTATTTAAAAGATAAACTGCGTTATCTAGAAAGTTATACCTTTGAGTCAGAAATGTTGGAGACAGTTAGGCGATCGCGTCTGACGGAAACTAAGCTACTACTAGGATTGCGGCTGATTGAAATTGGACAAACATCAACCGGACGTGAATTAGTTTGGTCAGGAAAAGCTTGCTCCCCCTCAAAAGCTTGGGTTGCTTTGGTGTTGTCCCTATTGCCACAAGGATGGCGTTCTCAGGCGTTTAGTGTGTTGCGTCAATTCAAGGCATAGACTCTCTGGGAATTCGGCACTAGAAAAAATCTGATTAAACTGCCAAGGCATTGGCAGCCTCACCATGGTGAAGCAAATTTCCACTCTCTTGGTGCCCGTTCCCTTGGCGAGCTTCAGCCAGCGCCTTGTCAGACCGCCTTTAATGAGACTGTCTAAGTATTTTTACTTAAATACTTAGACAGTCTTGCTAGTTTCTAGAGCTTTTTGGATGATTGCAACAGTTGAACCAAGAATCTAGGCTAGAACTTCTCCGATGCTCCCTCTGTGTACTGATCAAAGCATTGTTAAAGGGATGCAGCGCCGCCAAAGGTTCCTCCCATGAGCGACTGCATCAAGACACTGATCAGTTTTACAATCTATGAACTTGCTCTGTGACGGTGGGGGAGATATAATCTCGGCTTGACGTAAGAATTCTTAATAAAATTTTTCATTAAATCAGTTTACTCTAATAATTTGGAAAGATATTCGATTGTCTGTAAGTAGTAATACAAATACCGTCAACTTTAGGAACAAAAATAAAGAATGAGTACCAATTTAGCCACCAAGTTGCGTGAAGGCACAAAAAAATCCCACACCATGGCAGAGAATGTGGGTTTTGTCAAGTGCTTTTTGAAAGGAACCGTTGAAAAAACCTCCTACCGTAAATTAGTATCCAACCTTTACTTCGTCTATTCCGCTATGGAAGAGGAGATGGAGCGGCATCGGGAACACCCGATTCTTTCAAAAATCTACTTCCAAGAGCTCAATCGGAAAAAGACCCTAGAGCAAGACCTATGCTATTACTTCGGTTCTAACTGGCAAGAGAAAGTAGTCCCTTCAGTGGCGGCTAAAGAGTATGTCCAAAGAATTAAAGATATGTCTGAGAAGGAACCAGAACTATTGGTTGCTCACTCCTACACCCGCTATCTAGGGGACTTATCTGGCGGACAAATTCTCAAAAAGATTGCCCAGCGCGGGATGAACTTATCAGATGGGCAAGGTACTGCTTTTTATGAATTCAAACAAATCCCTGATGAGAAGGCATTCAAGGCCAACTATCGCCAAGCCATGGATGACCTACCCATTGATGATGCCACAGCGGAGCGGATTGTGGAAGAAGCTAATGCTGCCTTTGGCATGAATATGAAGATGTTCCAGGAACTGGAGGGTAACCTGATTAAAGCCATTGGTATAATGCTATACAATACCCTTACCCGTCGTCGCGTTCGTGGCAGCACAGAACTAGCTACAGCTGAGTAAGCTGATTGCACAAACTGCGATTAGCACCAAAGATGGGTGTCGATTAATCACCGATTAACTACAAATCAAGGGGATTAGCTCTCGTCTCCTGTTATTAGTAGTTAGTAGTTTTGAGGTAAGCATTCAGCCTATCGCTATCAGGGATTTGCTTATGTGCTAGGTTGAATGCTTACGTTCTGAGTACTAACTACGCTCGCAGCGATCGCAGAATTAATTACCTACTCCTAATCTCTGTAAGCTTGACATTGTAAGCCTTTGAGTTTTGTGAAATGTGTAATCAATTTTGTGTATTTGCTTAATTGGGGTATACCACTACGCATTCAGATTCAGACATTTGTAAACTCCGAAACGTGAGTCTAGCTTACTTGTGACTTGTGACTTGTGACTTGTGACTTGCGCGTAGCTCTATATATCCCTCTCAAGCGTAAAATTGAATATCCTCCCCACACTGATCCACTAGGTAACACAGAGCCCGGAAACGCAGGCTAGCTAATTGCTCATAGAGAGGGTTAAGCTTACATAGGGGAGGAATGTGTAGTACTAAGTGACCGAAAAGTTTTAAATCCCGCTCAAAGGGACATTGACCAGGAATAATTTTGGATAGGAATCTAGCTAGGCTTTGATCTGTAATTTCTATTTGATCCAGCCATTGGCGCACAGGTTTTAGTAAGTCAAAACGTTTTTTGGGCAGTGGCTCAGGCGGAGTGAGACTGCTATTGAGATCAGCTACATCTGAGAGGGATGGATTAGTACTTTGCTTGTTGGTTCTGAACATGGCTATACATCTCTAAGTTTAATCAATAAAGTCCTCAGCAAAGGTATTACTGTGGAATGCCTTTTACAGAGTTCTAGTTAAGTAGGTAGACATCCAGTAATCAAACACAATTACTATTGAGCTGTATTGCCATATTGGCGGTAAGTTATAAAAATTTATATAGCTAGAAGTCATAGCATGTCCAGGAGCCTAGGTATTGTAAAGCTTGTGTAATTAGTAATTGGTAATTGGTAATTGGTAATTTAGATTATTCCACAGCTCTTACCTATTATCAAAACGCTCATCAAAGATGAACACTACCAAAACAACCGGACACAAGCTCAATTGTTACCACTTAACTTATTAAGTAAGCTTTCAGCATTCAGCCTTGGTCATGCTAAGCGAATGGCCACGCTACGGGAATGGCCACACTACTTGAGGTGCTATTAGCCATTCTTAATCAGCTTTCAGCTAAAAGCCATCCTTATTTCAAGCATAAAAATACAAGGGAAAGGTTTGGTAAAGCTTAAAAGAAGAAAGACCAATCAAACTATGAACTTTCGATAAAACTAATTGGTTGACTGTTGACTGTTAACTGTTGACTGTTAACTGTTGACTATTGACTGTTGCTGGTGAACCCTCAACAGCCAGCATCTTATAACACTATCAAAACAACTGGACACGACCTCAAGTGTTACCACTTAACTGATGAGCTAAGCCTTCAACATTCAGCATTGGCCAAAATCCACGCTACTTGAGGTGCTATCAGCCATTCTTTATGAGCTTTCACCTAAAAGCCATAATAAATAAGCTTCTTGTTCGCGTAGCATGACCTTTTGGCCAGGGTTTTAAACTCTTCAACACCTGATATCATCTTGGGTAAGCTTATCTTAATCTGTATCAAAAACTACATATCAAGGTTTGAAGATGGTATTCAAGTCAAGCTTGACTTTTAATTAATGTCAACAAAATATCTATATTCTCGATAATCCTGAGATTATTTCTTTTGTGATTTGAAGAAAGCTGGAAATTTTAATTGCGATTCGGCTTTACCGACGTGGGGCGCGTGGGCAACGGCTTCTTTTTTTCTTGCTCAAAGCAAGCCAATATCTTAGATTAAATAGGACTAATGTACTCGTTTCACCGATGTTTTTCCCAACTTCAATGGAAATAGGTTAACGTTTTTTCAGTTACAATTTATACAAAATCCTATGATCTGACCATCACGGCTTACCTAATTTCAAGGACAAAAATACAAGACAAACTTCTGACTTGTGACGCTAAGCGTAGCGCTATATCACCTCATACCAAGTTGCGCTCAAACCTACAACTTTCTCTTCCCCCAATATCCTCATCTCCCCATCTCCCCACACTCCCCAGTTACCAATTACTGAGCGAAGGGATTAGGAATTAGGGATTGGGGATTCGGGTAACCCAACCACAGTAGGTTCTGGCAGTGCGCCTTGCATCTTACCTAACCAGTCAATCAGGCTCTCTAGCTGTTTGTTGGTCTTGACCAGACCTAAACCACGAACCGTAACTTTACCAGGAGAATAGACAAAACGCGATCGCAAATGTTGGGGCAGGTTCTCTTGGAGTAACTTCCAAGCTGGTTCCTCCATAGGTGTTTCTAGGAGAATGTGTTGTTTACCCTCAGGTCGAATTCGGGAAAATCCCAAAGACTTTCCTAACTGTTTGAGTTCCATCACCCGCAGTAATTGCTCTGCCACTGAGGGAATTGGACCATAGCGATCGCTCCAAGCTGCTGCGATCTGTGTTAACTCTTTCTGGGATCCTGCTGCAGCTACTGCTCGATAAGCACTAATTTTTTGGTCTAAATCTGGAATATAGTCAGCGGGAATAAAGGCTGTGATCTGAATGTCAATCTGGGTATCATCTACTTGGGGAATTTCTTGCCCTTGAATTTCCCTAATCGCTTCTTGCAGCATTTCCATGTAGAGGTCAAAGCCAATGGCTTCCATCTGACCAGATTGTTCTACACCTAGGAGATTTCCCACCCCTCGAATTTCCATATCCCTGGTTGCTAAAAGATAACCTGACCCGAGTTGAGTGAACTCCTGAATTGCTCGTAAGCGTTTTTTGGCTGCTTCTGAGAGTACCTTCTGGTTAGGATAAAGTAACCAAGCGTGGGCTTGAATCCCAGCCCGACCTACTCGTCCTCGCAATTGGTAGAGTTGGGCAAGACCAAATTTGTGAGCATCTTCGATCACAATGGTGTTGACTCTAGGAATATCTAGCCCAGATTCAATTATCGTAGTACAAACTAGGATATCTGCTTCACCGTTGCTAAAGGTGAGCATAATTGACTCTAATTCCGCTGGGTCGAGCTGACCGTGAGCAATGGCAATTCTGGCCTCAAGGATCATTTCCCTGAGTTCCGCAGCAACTTCTTCAATCCCTTCCACCCGAGGTACGACATAGAATACCTGACCACCTCGGTCAAGTTCCATACGAATAGCGGTGCGGACAGCTTCTGATTTATAGGGAGATAAGTGGGTTTTAATGGGACGCCGTAAGGGGGGTGGTGTAGTAATTAAACTCATTTCTCGTACCCCCGATAAAGACATATAGAGGGTACGGGGAATGGGAGTAGCGCTGAGGGTCAATACATCTACCTGAGTTTTGAAAGATTTAATTTTTTCCTTTTGGTTAACACCAAACCGTTGTTCTTCATCTATCACCAGCAGCCCTAACTCTCGAAAAGCTACACTCTTGCCCAGCAACTGATGGGTACCTACTACCACATCTAACTCCCCAGTTTTAAGGCGTTGGACAATATCACGCTTTTCCTGGGGGGTACGAAAGCGGTTGAGTAGACCGACATTGATGGGGTAGGGAGAAAACCGTTCTTTGATGGTATGATAATGCTGCTGAGTCAGGATAGTGGTTGGGGCAAGGAAAGCTACTTGCTTGTTAGAAGTGACAGCTTTAAAAATAGCCCGAATTGCCACTTCTGTTTTACCAAACCCCACATCCCCACAAACTAAGCGATCCATAGGGCGATCGCTCTCTAAATCTCGTTTCACATCCTGTATCGCCTTGAGTTGGTCAGGAGTAGGTTGGTAGGGGAAAGAATCTTCTAATTCCTGCTGCCAAGGGGAATCCGGTGGAAAGCAATAACCGGACTGCTGTGCTCGCTGAGCATAGAGCTTCAGCAAGTCCACCGCTACTTTCTTAATACTTTTACGGACACGATTTTTGGTTTTCTCCCAGGTTTTACCGGACATCTTGTGCAATTGAGGCAAACCGGTACCTGTATGTCTAAACCGAGATAGTACCCCCAACTGATCCGCTGCCACCCGCAGCAAACCATCAGCGTACTTGATCACTAAATACTCGCGAGTTTCATTATTTAAGCTTAATTTTTCCAGCTTGAGGAACTGACCGATCCCATGATTCTTGTGAACCACATAATCCCCTGGACGTAGCTTATTGGGGTCAACCTGTTGGGAGGCAGCACGGCGGCGCTTACGGATATAACTGGGAGTTGCCAAGGTATGCTGCCCAAAGAACTCCCGGTCAGTAACAACTACGATGCGGTAAGTAGGGAGGATAAATCCCTCTAGTTCTGCTAAGCCCGAATACTTGACTGCTACCGCTGTCCTCTGGATAGTTAATTTCTCAATAGCTGGGTAATCCCGAGGGTTGGGGACAAACTGGGCAGGACAATCATGTTCTTGGAGCAGGGCAACAGAACGACTAGGTTGGGCAGAAACCAGCCAAATAGAGAAACGGCGATCGCTTTGTTCTCGCAGTACTTCCGCTAGTTTGGCAAACTGGTGGGGTGTTACTGGTACAGAGCGGCTAGCCAGATTAACGGCATTTTGGGTAGTTTCTTCCACCAATTCTGATAAATACAGGATTGGAGTCACAGCAGGAGTTTCAGGTTGTTCGCCTTGGGCGTTCCCGAAGGGAAGGTTAACCAGTTGAAGGTTATTAGGTTGTTCGCGAACAACCTTCAACTGGTTAACCTTTAACTCTAGAGCATGATCAAAATAACGATGGAGACAAGGCAGGGAATGATTCAGTTCCTCTAATTGTTCTTGGGCATGTTCCACCCAGCGATCGCAATGGGCAGCACACTGTTCTGGTTCATCAATCACAATTAAGGTATTTTCTGGCAGGTAATCCAGTAGAGAGGCTGGCTGGTCAAAGGCAATACCCAAGAAACGGCGGCTACCCTCTAAAGACTGACCTTCCTCGAAAGATTCTTGCTCCTGAGGTGAGAGATAAGATTGAATTAGTTCTGCCTTTGAGGTTCTCAGAACTTGGCTAATAATGTGACCAAAATCCGTGGGGGTCAGCACGATGCCGTCAATTTTATCCAGGGAACGCTGGGTTGCCGGGTCAAACTCCCGCAACTGCTCTAACTCATCCCCGAACCATTCCAGGCGCACTGGCAATTCTAAAGCTACCGGGAAAACATCTACAATATCACCGCGCCGACTCCATTGACCTTCTGTTTCTACTAGGGGAACCCGTTCATAACCCAGCTGTGCCAATTTTTCATCAATGTTCTTCCCATCCCAAGTCATGCCCTGGTTAAGGGTAACGCAGTAGGGCTTAAAGGCATCGACAGGGGGCAAATGAGGTTGGAGTGCTGCTTGAGTGGCAACAATAGCCATCCCATTAGTTGAACGTTGAACGTTAGAAGGTTGTAAGTCAGAACTTTCAACTGGCAACCTGTCAACCTTCAACCTTTCGACCAAATCTGCCAATACTTGCATTTGTCCCCAGGTCATTTCCGACTCTGGGTCAAAGGGTTCATAGGGGGATGCTTCTGAGGTGGGGTATAAATGGACTGTATTCCAACCCATGGCTTCGAGTTGGGTTGCCCAGCGACTTGCTTCTTCTAGGGTGCTACAGACTACGAATAGAAGGCGTTGGTCTGCCTTGGCCAGGGCTGATGCTACTAATCCCTTTGGCAAGCGCGGAATACCATTCAGATATAGAGACTGTTGGCGATTTAGTTTCGTGAGTAGTTCACTAGTGAGAGGGGAGTGCTCTAGTGTCCGAATGATCGAGGAAAGTGCCATTAGTTCAGTGGGTACTTGACAATAGGGCTTCCAGCCTGGCTGTTTCTCTAATTTTACTAGGAATAGCACTGCCTGGGGAAAATTGACTGTTGTTGAATAAGTTAACTTATCTCATTACTGGCCTTACCAGTAGATGCAGGAATCTTTCTAAGTTCATCGGTCTACATTAATTGATCTTGAATAAGGCGAAATCCTGTTTAGGTAAAGGATTCGGCTATAACAGTTTCAGGGGTGAAGACTTGATTGTTGACTAATCTTTATAATATTTAATCCTCCTAGGTTAGATTAAACAGATATTACCGATCAAAATTTCAATTAATTTCTAGCCAAGATAACAAAGAGCTATCCATAAGAAATACATTACTGATCAAGCAGCAATAATGGATAATACTGACTTGAATAACTTTAATAATAAAACTCCTCAGGTTCTCGTGGTTGATGATGAGAAGATCCTACGCTTGGTGCTACGTCGTAGCTTGACAAAAGAAGGATATAAAGTCATTGAAGCTAGCAACGGTGAGCAATGTTTGAATATCTGTGACCAGAAATTGCCAGACATTGTGCTTTTAGATGCCAGAATGCCGATAATTGATGGCTTTACCTGCTGTGCTCAATTGAAGGATAACTTTGCTTCTCAATGTCCTCCTATACTAATGATTACAGGCCTCCATGATGAGGAATCTGTAGAACGAGCGTTTGAAGCCGGTGCGACAGATTTTATAACTAAGCCAATTAACTGGGCAGTTTTGCGACGAAGAGTACGTCGTTTAATTGAATCAAGTTGGACAATGGAACAGTTAAAAATCGCCAATAAAGAGTTGGCACGCCTCGCTACTATCGATGGCTTAACCCAAGTTGCCAACCGCCGAGCCTTTGACGAATATTTTAACAACGAATGGTCTCGACTGGCACGGGAAGAAAAACCATTATCTTTAGTTTTGTGTGACATTGATTTTTTTAAGCTTTACAATGACACTTATGGACACCAATCCGGAGATGAGTGTCTTAAACAAGTTGCTCAAATCCTTGATCAAGCAGCACAGCGTCCAGCGGATCTGGTGGCTCGCTATGGGGGTGAGGAATTTGTGGTCATGTTGCCGAGTACTGATATACAAGGAGCTGTTCAGGTAGCAGAGACAATTGAGACTAAACTCTATAAACAGGGGATCCCTCATTCTGGTTCTCTGGTGAGTGACATTGTTACCGTCAGCCTGGGGGGTGCTAGTACGATTCCCTCAGTAAAATCGTCCCCAGAACATTTATTTGCTGAGGCTGATAAAGCCCTATATCAGGCAAAACTTGCAGGAAGAAATCGCCTAGTTTCTATGAATTACTAATAAAAAATTCAGTATTAAATATACTTAAAATAGTCTTGACGCCAACTAGCATCTTTTCTACGGTCAGTAGGCAATTCTAAAACTCTAATGCCTTGACTAGGAAGTCGGTTTAAAGCTTCCTTGAGCTGCTGCCATGACTGAATCAGCTGGTGCTCTACTCCATAAGTCAGACACAAGTATGAAAAATCGACATCTTGGGGTGTAGCAAAGAATTCTTCAAAGGGTGGGTCAAATTTGGCAATAGGCAACATCTCGAAAATGCCACCACCATTGTTATTAATTAAGATAATGGTTAAATGACCAACAAACTTGTTTTTAATTAGGAAACCATTGGTGTCATGCAAAAATGCTAAGTCACCCGTTAGCATCACACTGCTTTGATTACGATGAGCAATACCTAAAGCTGTTGATAAGGTACCATCAATTCCATTAGCGCCCCGATTAAACCAAGGTCGAATCCTTGTGTTACCAGGTTTCCAAAAGAACTCCACATCTCTGACTGGCATGCTGTTAGCAATAAATAGAGGTGTTTCCGGTGGTAGACATTGGGACAGTAACCAAGCTGCTTTGCCTTCAAACAACTTACTCATGGTAGTCATTGTTTGGTCAACCTTTGCCCTGACCTTCGCTTCAGCCTCACACCACTGTTGTAGGTAAGGTTGGGTTGCAGGTTGCAGGTTGGTATTGGTTGCAGGTTGCAGGTTATCTGGTTGTAGGTTATCTGGTTGCAGGTTATCTGGTTGCAGGTTATCTGGTTGCAGGTTACCAGGTTGCAGGTTAGAACCGTCAACCGTCAACCTGTCAACCTTCAACTTGTCAACCTTCAACCTTTCAACCTTCAACTCCTTTACCCATATCCCCAGTTGTTCTACACTCATCCGCAGATGATTTGTTTTACCATGGAGGGGGTCGAGGTTGTGGTGGCTAGGGTCAATCACCCAACGTCGCGGTTGACATTTATCCAACCAAGCACGCAGTTGTTTGCTAATCGGTAGTTCACCGATGTGAATAACCATTGTGGGTTTTAGCTGTTGCGCTAATCGTGGATTACGCAGGATCAAGTCATAGGTGGAAATTAAATCGGGATTAAGGTCGCAATAGTTTCTTACTGGTGAGAGCCCTTCTGCTAGTACGGGCCATCTTAAGGTTTTGGACAAGGATGCGATCGCATTACAATAGTCTTTGGGATTTTGGGGTTGAGCTGGACCAGCGATAATTATTCCTTGCTCGGATTCTTGCCACTGCTGTAGGATTTTACCGATTGCAGGTTCTAGGTTATAAGTCGTAGGTTGCAGGTTGTCAGTTACAGCTTGCTGTTGACAGTGAGCGAAGAATTCTTCTGGTTGTAATTGGGATTTTAATGGGTTAGTGGTTGTGTCGGGAATAGGTGGGAGAGGGTCACGGAAGGGTAGATTTAGGTGTACTGGACCAGGGGTAGGAAAATGTGTTAGCGGAGTGCTGCCAAAGCAAGCTCGCTCCCAAGCATGAACTACGGTTTGTCGTAGATAACGGAGCATACTGATATCAGCTTGAGGTACTGCTAGGGTACTTTGCCAGTTGGGATAGTTGCCGTATAATTTGATTTGGTCAATGGTTTGTCCGGAATGACAATCTTGGAGTTCTGGGGGACGGTCAGCAGTCAATACCAATAGTGGTACTCTGCTTTCTCTGGCTTCAATCACAGCGGGATAGAAATTAGCCCCAGCCGTGCCAGAGGTACAAACCAGTACAACTGGTTTTCCCGATTGTCGAGCAATGCCTAAGGCGAAAAAGCTGGCTGAACGTTCATCTAGAACTGGAATCGCCTCGATCTGTGGGTGTTGAGCAAACGCAACAGTTAGAGGGGTTGAGCGTGACCCTGGACAGATGATTGCTGTGGTCAATCCCAAGCGCTGTAGGGTTTCTACCAGGATGGAAGCCCAGAGGCTATTGGTGTTGCGAAAATCAATAGGCATTCAGTTATGTTCATCAACATTTAATTCGAATATTTTAAATGTTGATTCGGTTTTGTTGACGGTTGACGGTTGAATACCCTAATTCCTCATCCCTCATCCCTAATTTTTAATTCCTACAAAAATTTCTGACATTTTTAACAAATTCATTGACATTTTCAAAATGGATGTTATGTCCACAATCAGCAATGACGTTTAACTGAGCTTCTGGACAACTTGTTACTATTTCTGAGTTAATTGATTTAAATTTATGATCATAGTCTCCAACTAACAAAAGCAAAGGAACTTGATTATTAGGAAGTGATTCCCACAGAGATGGTTGGCATCCTGTACTCATATGACGCAGAGATTTAGCTAATTCCAGAGGATTATTTTGTTGTCGAATTTTGATCATCTGTTCAAAGTTAGGGTGCTGCTTGAGGGAGGTGAACAGAGGCTGATTGTACCAATTTGATAAGAAGGTCAATAAATCTTCAGTTTCCAATTTTTCGGCAATTTGCCAATCTCGTTGACGGCGTTTTAATTGTTCTGCTTCAGTCTTTAGCCCTGGAGATGCTGATTCGAGTACTACTTTACTAAAACATTGGGGGAAATGAAGGGTCATGTAGAGAGCCAATCGACCTCCCATAGAATAGCCAACTAAAAAGCATGGTTCAAAGTTTAACTGCTCTAGTAAGTTCTTTAAGGCGTGAGCAGTGTTGGGCATGGTGTAGCACTCATCCCCACGTAAAACTTTGGTCTTACCATGACCAGGTAAATCAACAGCTAGACAACAAAATTCCTCACAAAGTAATGATATTGCTTCATCAAATTCCTGGCTGCTACCCATGAATCCATGGCAAAAAAGAATCCGTGGTTGCTCTCGGTTTCCTCTTAACTCATAGTTAAATTGATATCCCATTTATCAAAAATAATTGTTATAATTCACTATAACCAAATTATTGTAACTGATTATCCAAAAGTAACCACCAATGAAAATAGCCTTAAACTAAGGCTTTAAGAAGCACCATTAGCTTAAGGTTAATTTCTGCAAGTTCTTTATTAGGATCAGAACCAGCAACAATTCCAGCACCAGCGTAGAGTCGAGCGTGATTACCTGCTATCAAAGCAGACCGAATCCCAACGATAAATTCACTATTGCCTTGATAATCTATCCATCCGAGGGGAGCAGCATAAAGAGAACGGTCAAAGGTTTCGTAGTGTCGGATTTGCTCACAAGCAATTTTGCTAGGAACACCAGCTACTGCTGGAGTAGGATGCAGTTTCGCTATAATATCTAGGGGATTGACATCAGCTGGTAATGCTGCTTTAATCGGAGTCCATAAATGCTGAATATTCGAGAGTTTCAGCAGTTGGGGAGATTGTGAAAAATCCAGTTCCAAACCCAGTTGACAAAGACGTTGGATAATAAATTCACTCACTGCGTTATGTTCACGTCTCTCTTTTTCACTACTAAGTAATTGGTTCGCCAAATCCGCATCTTCAGCTGGGGTTTGACCTCGTGGAGCAGACCCTGCTAAAGCATCCGTCACTAACTGATGGTCGTAAATACTAATCAGACGTTCAGGACTAGCGCCAATAAAGTTTTTACCTTTGCCGTTACTGATGGAAAAAATATAGCAATCTGGATAGTTATGGCGTAAATTGTCCAGAGAATCTACCAGATTAAAGGGTATTGGTGAGACGACATCCACCGCTTGGGAAAGGACAATTTTGCTAAATTGATTGGCTTGGATAGATTTTAAGGCTGATGAAACCGATAACTTAAAGTCTTTGGCTTTTTTTGAATCTTGCTTGAGAAATTGATGATGGTTAGCCTTACCAGTAAAACAGTAGAGCAGACGACCAGAAGAGGTGATTAGATTAAACTGCCGACCTAGGCTTTCGACCAGCCAATCCAGATTAACTTGAGAATTGATTTCAAGATTAGCCACTACTAAACATCGGCTTTGACAAAGTGAAATTTGCCAGCGAGGTAGAAAAATAGTGGCAGATGGGAAAGGGTTGTTACTATTAAACTTGTCAGCAAAAAACGTAAAGCTAGAGAAGAAATGAGGTCCAGCAAATCGCTGCTCTATTTTACCACTAATTATGGTGTTAGCTAGACATGAGTCGATAAATTTTTGTGCTTTATAGAAGCGTTGCTTACCAGCTAACTTAAGGGAGACAGCCGCATCAATAGCAACAATTGATTCTTGATTACTTCTATTTTCAAAATAGAAGTGTAGGGGCTCGGACGTCGCAGCAAAAGGGGCGGCTCTATCCCGAATTGCCTGAAAAACTGCCAGTGGGTCGAGGGGCGGGATTTCTTGAGAAATACTGGCTATTTTGGCAATACCTTGTTTTTGAGATTTTTTCTGGCAGGCTAAGAGAAACTGATGTAACTCTTTAGCTTCATGAAATAGGTTAGCAGGGCAGGGAATGACTGACATATATAGGCTGGCTTTCTCAAATTACAGGAGTGTTTAGCTCAATGAACGACAACACAAACGCGATTGGCCGTAGGCGATCGCTCTTTACTACATATTTCTTAATTTGTATTTACATAACTTATTTAATTCACAGACTTTATAGTGACTAATGATCAATTATCAGCATGTTTGGCAATTAAGAAAAGCAGGGTAAGGGGAAAAATCAATAAAAAAAGGGTATTATCAAGACTATTGAAAAAATATTGTAATAATTTTGATGATCAAGGCTTACTATGGTTATAATCCTTGCTCTATTCTTGATGCAGTCGCTCATGGGTAACCCCCTTTGGCGGCACTGCCTTCCCAAGACCGTAATGGTGCGTTTTCCGTGATGGCGAGCAATCCCTTGACCGTAGGTCACGCGGGGCGCGTTCGCCATCACGGGTCACACCTCTGCATCGCTTTTTGAATTTTAATAATGAGCCCTAGTTTTGGTAGGCAAAATGTTGGTAATCCAAACCAACATTTATTGGGTCATTAGTCAAGACGGAAATCAAGGGTATACCAGTATATATAATCCCTGATTAATTTTTCCAACCTACTACAAATAAGAAACTGCCCTTTTGGGTAGACACCACTTCAGTTTTCATGAAGCCTACTTCTTTTAAGAGGTTAACAATTTTATCGGTGGAGTAAAGCGGGGGAGCTTTAACTCCGCCAATTAATAAATCCATTATTTCTAATTCTGGCAAAAATGATGGTGAAGGAACCAAACTGTCAGTGGTAGGTTCCAGGATAATCACCATACCCTTTGGTCTTAAAACCTGAAAAGACTTTTTGATAAACTGGCTACCATAATCGCTGTAGGACAATTTTCTAAACAAAAAGACGATATCATACTCTTCGTTAGCACCCCACTGGTCAGACAAAGCGTTTCCCTCGGGAGATATAATAATCTCTTCTGGAGATTTAGGTAAAGGATACTTGCTTAAAAGTTGCTCTAAAAAATCAATTTGATTTTCCAATCCTGCCAGGACAAAGTCTACATCAAGCTTGCGTTCCAATAGCTTGCCTATAAAGGTAATCCCCACTTCGCCAGTAATAATTCTATTAACCTGATCAAGAGGAATTTTAGTGAATAATTCTCGGGAGGGTTCTTTCAGATATTCGTTAGCAAATGCATAGTACTCATAAAGGGTTTCATCATTACCATTAAACAAATCCATCTGCTGATTTGAGCTGCCGGTTTGGATAGTTAAATTTAATGATAACCAGGATGACCATGTCTGAGAGACTAGATTGTAATAATCTCCCAAATAACTTGGACTTTCTCTAACTAAGTAATTATTACTAATTTGAGTGTTAACATAACCAAAAACTTGATGATGATTAATTTGGTAGTTTTGGCTACTTTTGAGATAACCGATGCTCTCCAAAACCCTAAGCAATCGCTCGGTTGATATCAGATTAAGATTCAAGTCCCTGGCTACTGAATTAGCCGAAACTCCGGGATGCTTGTACAGATAATCAAAAACACCAAGTTTCACGGCTGACATAATAATTGCAGTGCGTTGGAAACTAGTAGCATCTGCCAGCATTTCTGCTCTTTCTAAGAGTCTGATTCGATTACCAATAACCTTACTTAAGCTATTGATAGCTTCTGGGAAATACTTTTTGATCGCCAAGGCTAAGCCTACCAATTTAGATGACAGTCCAAATCTTTGCTGTTTAGACTTGATATCTAGAGTATCCTGTGCTAGCACTTTTACATTACTTGTCATACTTTTTAGAATTGCTTACAAGACTTGCAGGGTGAGTTATTAACGTATCCTACTACTTATATAGTTTGGGGTTCAGTTTTGCGTAAGTCCTATAGTAATAGGAGTTTTTTGATCACTTGAGTTAATATTTTGTCAATAAAATTTACATAAATTGACGTATTATAAATTCACGACCTTGATTGGGATTAATGGTATTCTGCTATTGCTGCCCCTTAACACCGTTGAAGACCGTTTATCCAAGGCTTGAAGAGTCCTAGCAGTATTGGTTTATGGTTTGACGGTCAGTCTAGCGCGACTTGCATTCATATTCCGGGACTATTATGACAACAAACACAATTAATGCTCCGAGCTCCAAACGGAAATTGTGGTTAGCAGCCATCAAGCCTCCCATGTATAGCGTTGCAATTATCTATGTTTGGGTGGCAGCTGCTGTGGCATGGTTTGAGACCAATCAGCTCAATTGGACGATATTTTTGATATTTGTCAGTGCTTCGATTCTGATTCTGGCTTGGGAGAATCTGAGTAACGATTTGTTTGACTCTGAGACTGGGATTGATAAAAACAAAGCTCACTCGATAGTGAACCTGACGGGAAACAAATCCTTGATTTTTTGGCTAGGGAACCTGTGTTTAGGACTGGCTATCCTGGGGATGCTACTGATCTGCTGGTGGCAGCAAGATTTAACAGTGATGGCGTTAGTACTCCTATGCTGCAGCCTTGGCTATATCTACCAAGGACCTCCGTTTCGTTTAGGCTACCAAGGTCTAGGAGAGATTCTCGCCTTTTTGAGCTTTGGTCCGTTAGGTATGTCAGCGGCCTACTACAGTCAAACCCAGAGTTGGTCTATTACTAACCTGGCGGCATCGATAATTGTGGGTCTGGCGACTATGTTAATTCTATTTTGCTCCCATTTTCACCAAGTAGAGGATGATATAGCAGCTGGGAAGCGATCGCCTATTGTTCGCCTTGGCACCAAACGGGGTGCTCAACTGTTGCCCTGGATTTGTGGAAGCCTATTCGCTGCCACTGCTGGGTTTGTGATCATAGGGCTATTCCCCCTATCGACGTTACTCAATTTGGTGGGATTGCCTTTTGCTATCAAGCTTTGCCGCCATGTTAACGCTCATCACAACCAACCGCAAAAGGTTAGTAATTGTAAGTTTATTGCCGTAGCGCTACATTTTTGGAGTGGACTCTTGTTGGGTGTCGGTTTCTTAATTAACCTTACTTAAACGAATCATGTCAGACCAATCCCAGGCGATTCAGGGAATTTTTGATAACATCTCTTCTAACTATGACCAGCTAAATGACTCGATCAGTTGGGGTCAGCATCGAATTTGGAAGCTGATGACGGTTAAATGGGCTGAACCTAAGTCAGCAGATACCTTTGTTGACCTGTGTTGTGGCAGTGGAGACCTGACTCGACTATTAGCCGAGAGAGTAGGCACTCTAGGAAAGGTTTATGGAGTAGATTTTGCGCCCCAGATGTTAGCGATCGCAAAACAAAAATACTCTGAACCACAGATTCACTGGCAAGAGGCGGATGTTTTAGATTTACCATTTGCTGACAATACCTTTGATGGAGCAACTATGGGATATGGATTACGTAATGTCGTAGATATCCCCAAGAGCCTAAAGGAAATTTACCGTATTCTTAAACCAGGGGCTAAAGCAGCAATTCTTGACTTTCACTTACCGTCTCAGCCTCTGTTTCGGCAGTTTGAACAGTGGTATCTGGAAACTATTGTTGTTCCCCTAGCCCGTGACCAAGGACTTGAGGAAGAGTATGCCTATATCTGGCCGAGTATACAGCGATTCCCCCGTGGCCCGGAGCAAGAATCTTTAGCACAGCAAGTAGGCTTTCGTGCAACTCACTACCCGATTGTTGGTGGAACCTTAGGAGTATTGGTATTGACTAAACCTACAAGTGTTGAATCGGGAATCGGGAATCGGGAATCGGGATGCAGCGCAATAGCAATTAGCAATTACAGCGTTTTTCATAACTATTAGGTACACAGTATTTTTTACCTATTCCGTCTTACCTATTCCGTCTTACCTTTTCCCTTTTCCCTGTTCCCTAAAACCCAGGAATTTGTACCTCACCCAATTGCAAACCGCTGTAATAAATGACCAATTATAAGTTCAAGTTTCACCCATACCAGCGTCCCTTTAAACATCCCCTGTCTACCAGTCATGGCCAATGGACAGTCAGAGAAGGTATCATTCTTAGCCTTAGTGATGAAATAGGGAACATTGGCTGGGGTGAAATTGCTCCTATCCCTTGGTTTGGTTCGGAAACTCTGGAACAAGCCTTTAATTTTTGCGAGCAATTACCTCAGGAGATTACTACAGAGGAGATTTTCGCCATTCCTGCTCAACTCCCTTGTTGTCAATTTGGATTTGAATCGGCTTGGGAGCTAGTGATGGGCAAAGGAGTTTCGACAAAGGACTTTGAACAACGCAAACAACACTACAGTTACTTGTTGCCGAGTTATGAAGCAGCAAAACAATCCTGGGAAGCTCCCTGGAATCAGGGATACCGAACCTTTAAATTGAAAATTGGCGTTGCTCCGATTGAGGATGAAATCAAGATAGTTAAGGAGTTGGTTGAAGCAATACCTGCTTCTGGCCAATTGCGTTTGGATGCCAATGGGGGATTGACTAAACAAGAAGCTGAGCAGTGGCTGATGGTATGTGAAACTATGGGAGCCGTTGAGTTTATCGAACAGCCCCTACCTCCAGAGCAGTTCGATGTGATGTTGGAGATGAGTCACAACTATTCGACTGCGATCGCATTGGATGAATCTGTGGCAACCCTTGACCAACTTGAACAGTGTTACCAGCGGGGATGGCGAGGAATTTTTGTGATTAAAGCTGCGATCGCAGGTTCTCGGAAACGACTACGGCAGTTTTACCAAACCTATCCCATTGATACCGTGTTTTCATCCGCCTTGGAAACTACCATTGGTCAACAAGCGGTTCTTCAGCTAGCAGCAGAACTCTCTGACTTCAAGCGCGCTGTAGGTTTTGGGGTCAACCATTGGTTTAATTAAGAGGTTGAACGCGTAGTGTGGCCTAAAGGCCAAGGTTTTTGGGTGTTAAGGTGATTTGGTTAAATGATTGAAGCGTTAAAGAGCAAATGTGGGGAAGATTCATACGTCCAACAGCCCCTAAGCTATGTCCAACAACGTTCTGGTGAACAATTGCTGATTGGTTATGACAGCCAGCAACTTAACCAACTCATTGAGCAATACTGTCAGCAATTCTCCCAACTTTCCCAGGAAAAAGCACCGAAAATTCTTTTAGTAGAGCAAAGTCCTCTTAAATTTCTCGCCGCTTTCCTAGCTGCTGTTTCCAGTAATTGTCATGTCTTTTTAGGGAATCCCCACTGGGTAAAACCAGAATGGCAACAAGTCCTTAACCAAATCCATCCCGATATAATTATCGGAGAATTAGCCAGTATTATTGAGCCATCACTACTCAATAATCAACACTCAAGGCTCAATAATAAATATTCAATCATCAATATTAACCCCTCAGGACTCATTATGATTCCTACAGGGGGCTCATCTGGCAAAATCCGCTTTGCCATTCACACTTGGGAAACCTTGATGGCATCAGTAGCAGGGTTTCATGAGTATTTTGGGAACAAGCCAGTGAATTCCTTTTGTGTGTTGCCTCTGTATCATGTCAGTGGTTTGATGCAGTTTATGCGATCGCTAACCACCGGTGGACGTATGGTCATGTTGCCCTTCAAAGCCTTGAAAGCTGGGGAAGGACGAGACATTGATCCCAAAGAATTTTTTATCTCTCTAGTACCGACTCAACTAGCCAAGCTCATCAACCAAGATGCCGCTGAGTGGTTATCCCGGTTTCGGACAGTCTTGTTAGGCGGTGCTCCGGCTTGGGAATCCCTATTAACACAAGCAAGACAGGATCGAATTCCTTTAGCTCTTACCTATGGCATGACCGAAACTGCTTCTGGTGTAGTCACCCTTAAACCTGAAGATTTCCTCAGTGCTAACAGTGGTAACAGTGCTAACAATAATAGTTGTGGTCAGGTGTTACCCCATGCTAAGGTGACCATTCGCAATGGTACTGGGGAAATGGTGGAGGCTAATCAAACTGGTGTGATTACTATTGAGGCAAAGTCCTTATGCCATGGCTACTATAGCGCTAGCACAAATCTCGCCCTAGAGTCTGAGCTAAGTAAATTGCCCAACAGATTCCAAACGCTACAATCCGACGATTTAGGCTATTTCGATCAACAGGGTTACTTATACACTGTTGGGCGTCGCAGTAACAAAATTATTAGCGGTGGTGAAAATGTGTTTCCCGCTGAAGTAGAACAGGTAATTCGTGGCACAGGGCTGGTGAGTGATGTTTGTGTGATTGGCTTACCCGATGACTATTGGGGTCAAGTGGTAACCGCTGTTTTTGTGCCTAGTTCCGATCAGGTTTCGGTTGCGATCGTGCAACAGAAGGTAGAGGGGAATTTAAGTAAATTCAAGTGTCCCAAGAATTGGGTCGCGGTAGAATCTTTACCGCGCAATGGTCAAGGAAAATTGAATTATGAACAGGTGAAAGTTATTGCGCGAGATGGGTTAAGTCAATTGAAACTCAACGAAATCAATCAGCTCAAGGTAAATTGTTAGGCTGGGGATAAATGCGATCGCTTCTTGATGTAGTCGCGCTTTGGGTTAAACCCCCTGTTCCGTTACTGCATCCCTATTGCATGCCTTTTGCCTTTTGCCTTTTGCCTCTTGCCTTGCGCGTAGCGCTATAACTGCCTCAACCCATGACTGCCCTGAGTACAGCTATTTCACCCGAATCACTTGCCACTGAATCCAAAATTATTAGTAGCGGTTATCCCTTAAGTATTGCGCCAATGATGGATCGCACTGACCGCCACTATCGCTATTTCATGCGCCAGATTACACGACAGACCTTACTATACACCGAAATGGTCACCAGTGCAGCAATTCTTCATGGCGATCGCGAACGCTTGCTAGGCTTTTCCCCACAAGAGAAACCCCTAGTCTTACAAGTTGGTGGTGACACTCCCAGTGAATTAGCTGAATGCGCCCGAATTGCTGAAGCTATGGACTATGACCAGATTAATCTCAACGTTGGTTGTCCCAGTAGTCGGGTGCAAAATGGAAATTTTGGAGCTTGTTTGATGGCGCAGCCTGAACAAGTAGCACGCTGTGTAGAGGCTATGGTTAAAGTAGTGAACATACCCGTTACTGTCAAGCACCGTATCGGTATTGATCACCTTGACCGCTATGAAGACATGGCTAATTTTGTGCGCATTGTCTCAGAAGCCGGTTGTCAGCATTTTACTGTACATGCTCGCAAAGCTTGGCTACAGGGTTTGAGTCCAAAAGAGAATCGCAACGTCCCACCCTTACGTTACAGTGACGTCCATCGTCTCAAGCAGGAGTTACCTTACTTATTCGTGGAAATTAATGGTGGATTCACTAGTCTTGAACAAGTGCAAGAACAACGGCAGTATGTCGATGGGGTAATGATTGGGCGTGCAGCTTACGACAATCCCTATCTGTTTGCCAAAGCTGATTGTGATATCTATAGCGAGACAGTTATACCCCCAACTCGCCATCAGGTTGTCGAAGCCATGTTTTCCTATATTGATCACTGGGTAGCCAAAGGTTTTAAGCTTAACAAAATCACCAGACATATGCTGCAATTATTTGCAGGGCAACCCGGTAGTAGAGCTTGGAAACGTCATATAACCGAAAATTCCTGCTTGGTTGGTGTTGGTTCTGATGTCGTTCGCGAAGCTTTAGATAAAATCCCCTAGGGTAAGTATACAGCGGTCAGCGGTCAGCGGTCAGCTTTGTGATAAGCATATGCTGACGGTTTTTTCTTGCCATATAATCCGTTATATATTATTAAGTATTTTTGTACTATTTTAGTATAAAATAATTACAAAAACAATAGTTAGATGGGCTGCTTTAGGTACAAAATACTGATCTTATAACGTTTCTATTAGCTATGAGGTATAGATGATTTGTTTTCTCTTTCCACTTCCGACTTCCCTCTTCCCTGCTCCCTGCTCCCTGCTCCCTGCTCCCTGCTCCCTGCTCCCTGCTCCCTGCTCCCTAAAACCCAAAAATTTGTACCTCACAAGTCGTAGAATTGGTATATACAGATTTTATGGTTCAAAGCCCGCCCACCCATCACCAATCAATAATTAATCATGAGATTTATCAGCCCCAAAACCGACTTTGCTTTTAAGAAAATCTTTGGTTCCTCTGAGAGTAAAGAAGTTCTGATCAGCTTTCTAGATGCTTTGATATATCAAGGAAAATCTAGGATAAATAACTTAGAGATTATTGACCCATACAATGCTGGCTATACTACGGAGTTAAAGGATACCTACCTGGATGTCAAGGCGATTCTAAATGACGGCTCGACAGTAATTATTGAAATGCAAGTGTTAAATGTTCCGGCTTTTGACAAACGAGTAATCTATAATCTCGCCAAAACCTATAGCAATCAATTAAAATATGGAGAAGGATATTCTAAGCTCAAGCCGGTGATTGCTTTAACGATTACCGACTTCACCATGTTTGAGGAAACCGACCGATACCTAACTCGTTTTGTATTTCAAGAAGAACAAGATAATTTTATCTATCGAAACCAACACCTAAGCATGGTGTTTGTGGAACTGCCGAAATTTTCCCGGGGTTTAGAAGACTTAGAAACGGCATCGGAGAAATGGATATATTTTATGAAGGAAGCCCCAAATTTAGAAGCAATCCCCGATACCTTATCAGAAATCCCGGAAATTGCTCAGGCGCTAACCATAGCTAATCAAGCCAATATGAGTAGAAAAGACTTGGAGGAATTACACAAACGAGAAGTATTTATGGAAGACCGCAAAGGTGAAATTCGTCAAGCTCGGGAAGAAGGCCGGGAAGAAGGGAGATTATTAATGCAGGGACTGATATCCCGTCAACTAGAAGGCAAACTGGGTGCAATACCCTCAGAAATTATAGAGGAAATTCAACAATTATCTCTAGAACAATTAGAAGGTTTAGGAGTTGCTATGGCAGATTTTACCAGCTCCGTAGATTTGTCGAATTGGTTGCGGGATAACCAATGATATAGCGCTACGCTTAGGGTCAGAAGTTAGAAGTCAGAAGTCAGAAGTCAGAAGTCAGCTATGACTTTTCTATTCCCTGTTCCCTATTCCCTGCTCCCTGCTCCCTTTTTGATACCAAATTGATAATTTCATTTACAATTAACGCAGCGATCACACCAACCCCTACATGAAATAGCACAAACAAAACACTGTAAAACATACAAGATGTAAAACCAGCCCTGGGGCAATCTAAGGATTGTTTTGGGTCTAGTTGGGTGATAATAGACTCTACTGGTTTACCAGCGGTTTGGGAAGAAATACCACTGAACGCTAAACCAGTACCCACCAGGGCAATGGAACGTTGTAATCGTTTCTCCCGTTCTGCCTGGTCAATGTCTACTCGCCCTCGGATCGCACTAAGGGCTTGTTCCAGTAGTGCAGTACCATTGCCAAAATAGCCCAAATCTGATTGGATTTGTTCTTGAAAGAGGCGGCAATCATTGAAAAAGCTTTCTAGAAAGCTCAGGTCATCTTGGGGGAGTTGGCTGGAAATATCCCTCAGTTCTCGCTGATAGTTTTCAGCATTAATCGTAATTGTCAGTCGATAATGCTCTAAATCTCGGAGTAAGCGAGAGTACTCTAAGGCCTTTTGGGAAAGTAATTTGATCTCCTCCTTGAAATTGTCTAACTTCCCTTGACTCAAGCTTCGACTAGCTGACCAATGTTGAAAGGTTTCGTCAAAATACTCCTCAATGGTTTGATATTGATCTTTAATTACCTGATAAACCTGACGATTAAGCTGATAAGCACGGATGACTTTATTTCGATAACAAAATAGGTTAATAAACTTGGAATAGTAATCGATAAACTTATCACTGGCTTCTGGTTCCCAAAAAATCCAAACCAGGATATGACAGTATTTTTCCGGTTGACTAGGAACTCCGTATTCAAAAATCGGACTGCCGAATAATTCCCCTTCTTGATTGAAGTGAGGACAGGGAATTTGAGCAGGAATAAAGGCTCGCAAACACTCGTCAGCCAGTTGTCTTAATTCCTGGCGATTTTGCAGTAATTTCCAGGGCACCCAGCGTTTTTGTTCTGTATACCAAACTGTTAAGACCAGAGTTTGACCAAGGGAACTGCCAATTTCCTCAGGCATCAAGCACCCTGCTGGGTTCAATTGTTCTAAAAAGCTGGAGGGCACTGGTTGGGTGCGTTCGGTCTGATTGTCCTCTAGTTCAGGACGGCGGAGGTTTAGGGCTAAGCCATAGGTATCTTGAATTCTGAGGGGAGTTGCAACTCCAGTAACAGCCAGGGCAGTATTATCTAGGGTAACGTTACTCCCAAAGTGAAAAGCCACATCATAAGTAGTTTTATCCTTGAGCAGGTCTACTCGATATCCTGACTCTTCTTCAATTTCAAGCTGCTTAGTCACTCCAAATTTTTGAGAGATAATCTCGTTGGATTTATCCCAGAGTAAGGTAGTTGGCTCACTAGTTTTTAGATGAAAGGCAAATAAATGGACATTAGGTGCATAGATTTTAGAGGTCAATCGCTTCGCTCCAATTCAAAATTATCAATTCAAAATTAAAAAATATCCCAGGAATTAATTCGGGGCTTGAAACAGCCCTGCATCGCTACTCCCTATTCCCTATTCCCTATTCCCTGTTCCCCGTTCCCTGTTCCCCGTTCCTTTTACTATTAAGTTTATCCTTCACCTGCTGGCGCAATTCCTGAAACCAATTAAAAAGGCGATCGGGCTGAATAGGTTCCGTGGGAGGAACTTTGCCAAGCTCCTTTCTTTGTTTCTCAAATTTTCTGAATTCATCCCTAATTGTAAGCCGTTCCTTAAACCACTTTCTGATAATTTCCTCAAGGTTTTCTGGTGGGTTACTCTGCAACAGAGCTAAGGTCTGATCTAAGTCCTGTAAGTCTTCGATAGAAAACACTTCCGGTTTGGTGTCTAGAAATTCGGGAAATAGTAGAAGTAGGGAGTCATCAATCATGATTTTACTCTCCAATTACACAGAATGCTGCCCAATAGTAGGGGTTTTGGAAGGGTTGCTCATCTGGGTTAAACCAATCCAGTGCTTGTTCAATCTTTTTCATCAAAGAGTTGTGTAGGGGTAACTGCCTACTCCAGGCTAGCAACTGAGACTGGGTGCTATCCCGCAGCCATAATTGAGCTTGATTAAGGGCCACGGCTAAAGCCATCTGCTCTCGTAGATTCTGATAAAATTTAATCATCAACAACGCTGTGGATAAATCATTTACCATCCACAAGCTACTAACCACTGCTGGACTTCCGGCCACTAGGAAAGCACTGGGTAAACCAATGTATTCATCGCTGCTATTATTGTAATCAATTAATCCCGTTTCACAAGCGGAAAGAGTGACCAGGCGACATTGCTCTAATTGTAACTCAAAAACTTCATCAATAGTCAAACATTTCTCTAGGTCAAATACTTCCTTGTCACTTACCCGTAAATAGCGCTCCGAATTGGGTTCAGCAGATGCCGGTTTGTGGGCATTAGCCAGGATTAGAGCTAATTTCCGTGGTTCTTCGTAGTTAAAGTAACCGTGACAGCTAAAATGGGCACAGTGGAATGTGTTGAGAGCTTTGCTATCGATGACGGCTTTGGTGGCAGCGTTTTCTACAAGAACTTCTGTATCTGGTGGTGGATTGAAATAGCGTTTGATTACGTCTACTTCTAGGTTAGTGTAAATTAAATCAGCACTGGGATTTTGATGCGCAAACAGGTGGGTAAACTCTTTTGGGTGTTTTCTGGTTTTAGCAAGTTGCAGTAGTTGACAGCTAGGGGCGTAACTTACCCCTGCTGGAAACTGTTCCATCAAAATTTTAGCTTTACCTTCTCCCTGCTTACTGGTAATTGGTAAAGCATGAATGGGCAACAAATGTAAATACCGATGGGGGATTAAAATTAAGCGATCGCACCTTTCGGGAATCTGCTGAATGATGTCATCAATCGATAGAATATCAGCTAGCTCATGTAGGTATTTACTCAGCTCGTTTTGCCAATAAGTTTTTTCGGTGTCGTAGCTTAGCAGATAGTCATCTATCCGATTTTCCAATTTGTCTAAGTCTTGTGGCTCAGATTGCCAAACTATGGGTTGTTGAGTTTGGCGGGTAAAGATGAACGTGAGTAGCTTATCCCCTGTAATGTAAAACTCGACAATGGCAGTGTTGTCATCTAAATTATTCTGAAATTGCTCAAACTTAAAGCTAGAACCGATAGCTAAATAGTGGTCTTGTAAATCATTACGCTCCTGTCGCAACTGTTGGAGATGTTGTGCCAGGGCGTTTGGATTGTCAGCTTTGCCCTGTTGGATTTGATATTGACCTGCTGCTATTTCATCCCTGTATTGTTCTAGTTTAGTGACAACTTCTGGGGGAAAGATGGTTTTCAAGTCACGGCTGAGAATCTCGTCAACTAAATTGCGGGTTTTGCTCCGTTCAACATAGTCAATGGCTTCTGTGATATTAGTTAAGTCTAGGCAAGTTTCTACCATGCCTCGGTAGCTTCGGTTGTACTTTTCAGCTAGTTTGGTCTTGTATTCTTCTACTCCAGAACCATAAATAATTTCATCTCGCAGGAATTCTACGGTTTTAATGGCAGCATCAAAAGCTTTGTAAGCTTCCGGGAAATTTTGAGCATCTTGGTAAGCGAAACCAAGGTTATATTTAGTATCTAGATACTCTTGGGTAAATGCTTCAAAGGTATAAACTCTAAGAGCCTGTTGGTAACAAGCGATGGCTTCTTCACTATTCTGTGCTTTCTCCCCTTTGATTCGGTTACCGTAAGCATTACCGAGATTAATTTGTGTTATTGCCCACTCATAAGGAAATGCCTCAAAGGTATAAACTCTAAGAACTTCTTGGTAACAAGCGATGGCTTCTTCACTATTCTGTGCTTTCTCCCCTTTGATTCGG